>JARGOJ010001125.1 GCA_029210225.1 Planctomycetota bacterium | reverse complement strand
CCTTCTATCGATTAATGAAAAAATACGATATCAACCCCTCCAATTTCCGCTCTAGAGACTAAGCCCCGTGGAATAGGTCATCCTCCTTTGTCAATATCATTGCTCTCAACGCGAGCCCACACTACACTAAACATCGATTGAATGGCTTGAGGGGCTTGTTATGTACCTTATCGTTGGTCACGCTGAACAACCCGAGGCTCACCTCATTGGGCGGGAACCTATTACTATTGGGCGCTCGCTAGATAATATTCTTAGCCTGGCGGACGACCTCCTATCGCGCAATCACTGCACGATTCATATGAACCAAACTGGAGACATCGAGTTCAATGACCTTGAGAGCCGGAACGGCTCCAGGATCAATGGTGAGGTCGTCCAGAGCGCCATTCTAAAATCGGGCGACGCCATTAAGCTTGGAATGACAACTCTTCTCATCGTTGAGTCCTCCATTCACAACCTCACAATGTCTTCGGAGACCATGTCTTGGGGCGATGAAGGCCCACCGATGCGGGTTTCCAGTGAAAAGTTGCGAGATCTCGGGCTCACGCTCTTTCAGCGAGAGTATGGTCGAGGTTTGAACCCTCGTGAGCAACTGCCCTATATTCTGAAGCAGCTCTGCGAGGCCTGTTGTTTTGAACGGGCCATGCTGATCGACCTTAAGAACAACAAATCGGTCTACAAACTGGGCTTTGGTCTCGCTGGAGACGAGCTTGAGGACGACGACCGAGGCTTTTATCAGTTAATTCTCGATGAGGTCCTCGTGCGCGGAGATGACGTCCATGTCGTCGGCGAAGGGCGCAGCGGTTATGGCTATCAATTGGTCATGGACGACCTCAAGGTTCAAAGCGCGCTTTGCCTACCTATTCACCGTTTTAGTGATGCGTTTACTGAAGCGAAGACCGTTGTGGGCTTTCTTTACTTTGATAGCCGAATTGGAAACCCGATCCTGAATCCTGAGGACTCCGAAATCTTGGGGGCCTTCACAAAGTACATCGGTCGGATTGTCGAGTAGCGTCTTAAGTGCGAATGAGGTCGTCACCCTCGAAGTTCTCAATGGTCGTTCTAAAGAACTTGGGGAGCTCGACGGACTTCAAATCATCGAAGTCTAAGGCGCAATGGACGGAGCTTCCCGACGCGAGCAATACATTCGTCTTCTTGTTGTAGAACAAAAACTCAAACTCAAAACTAGAGCGCCCGATTTTGCCGATGCGAACCCAAATCACCACAGGGTCATCATAACGAGCCGGATGGTGGAAGTCGCATTGAGCGTTGACCACGACATTATCGAAGCCCTTGACTGGCCGTCCTTCCTCCATGAGATCGAGGTTTCTCAAGTAGTCGACCCGGCCCACATCCATGTAGGTGAAGTAGTTCCCGTGGAAAATGATGCCTAGGGCGTCGGTCTCATTGAGGCGAACTCGAAGCTCAGAACTCAGCTTGAACTTTGATCGGTCAACTTTGTCTTTGCGCATGCCTGTCTCGACCTCGAAGGGGGGAATGAGGATGAATAGTCCAGGGATTGAAGCAAAATAGGGACAGGAGAGAGAAGCCCGGGCCTGGAAGAACTTCGATTTCTTTTGCGGTCTAGCGTTGACCACGAAGAGCGCCAACTGCGCCATCACTTGTCACAGATCCGAGCTTGGCATCCTTATCTTTGATTTCACCCAAGGCCGAGATCAGCTCGCCGATCAACTTCTTCTTCTCAGGATCGTCTGTCGTCTTAAGAGCGAGACGAAGAGCGGCCTCCTGGTCGGAGTATGCTTCGATACGGTTCTTAGAGATACCGAAAGCGGCCTCACGAAAATCGCTGACGAGGCCTTCGCGACCCGAACGTGCAAAGTAATCGTTGCGACCACGATAGGGATCGCCAGGGGCTCCGGCTTTGGCGCCGTTCGCAACCCAAAGAGCGTGTTCAGTGTTTAGATAAGAACCGCCGCGCTTGTTGCCTTCATAGACTTCTTTAAGGTGAGCCTCACGGTTGAGATTGTACGACTCTAGGTAGGTCGCCACTTGGGCGTCGAGCTCTTTTTCGTCCTCACGAGCAAGGTGATCGGCATACTTTTCGAGGGTGCCGTATCTACGAAGAACAGTGGCCTTCAACGCTGGATACTTCTCAAGCTTTTCAAGGCGAGTCTTTCTCTTATCTTCGAGGATCTTCGCTTTGCGAGCCGCCTTGGTGAGGCGGGCGTAGTAGATCTGCTCGTCCATGGCGAGGGGCTTGTAAAGGTAGTTGCGATAGTCAACGTGAGAGCCGTTGAACTTGTCCAGGGCTTCGGCAAACTTCTCGTCGCTCATTCCCTTATCAGAAACGGCCTTGAAGAAATCAACAGAGGCGTCGGCGACAGCGTTCTTGGCGGCTTTGTCGTCGAGGTATTTATTGACTGCGGCTGAGATCTCTTCACCGAAGTAAAGCACAACTGCAGTTTCAGCGGCAGTGTAGAACCAACCACCGACCTTAGCGAAGCTACGGAACTTAGCGAGTTTCGCGGCCATACGTCCAGTTCTGTCAACACCACCGAGGTTTGTGACCCATTTAAGAGAAGCAACACCGGCTTTCACAGCTGTCGTTGAAAGACCAAGACCCGCGAGGTTAATCGCGAAGGCTTTGCCGTTAAATGTGCCGTGATAAATCTCGGGGAGCGCCATACCTGTCGCGAGGACCAGGTTGGTGCGGAGGATACCGCTGACGAACTTAGGCTTAATGTATTTATCGAGGTATTTCGAGTAAGCGACGTTACCGACGTGAGCACCAGCAGAGAACAGACCATAAACAACGAAGAAGTCGGTTGTGGCGAGTCCTTCAAAGAACTCTTCAATGCG
>JARGOJ010001124.1:1204-2819 GCA_029210225.1 Planctomycetota bacterium | reverse complement strand
CGCTCGACAATCAACTTCGACGCGTTGTTGCGCTCAAAGTACTCATCGCCGGAGAAGACGCGTCAGATATGGCTGTCGCACGATTTCAGTTGGAAGCTGAAGCGGTCGCAAAACTCGGCCAGCATCCGAATATTGTTCCGGTCTTTGACATTGGACGTCAGGGGCGCCTTCAGTATTTTTCGATGGAGTTCGTCGATGGTCGCCCGCTCGATCAATTAATTGCTGGGAGTGAGATTACCCCCAAGCGGGCAGCAGTCTTGATATTGGGAGTCTGTCAAGGTCTCGTTCACGCTCATGAACAAGGAATACTTCACCGCGACATCAAGCCAGCGAACATTTTGATTGACCGAAAAGGCATTCCAAAAATTACCGATTTTGGATTAGCGAAGGATTTGGATGAAGACTCTGGACTAACGCAGTCCGGGGTGACGATGGGATCACCCCTCTTCATGTCACCAGAACAGGCCAATGGAGAGACCGACCTCATCGATCAACGCTCGGACGTTTATTCTTTAGGGGCGTCCTTCTATCAAATGTTAACAGGGTCGCCTCCCTTCGAGGGCAAGACCAACCTCGCCCTCATGCAAAAAATACTCATGGAAGAGCCTGACAATCCTCGCTCAAAGAACCCCAGCGTCGATGTGGACCTCGCGAGTATCTGTCTCAAGTGCATGGAGAAAGAGCCTGAGAGACGCTATGACAGCGCTGTCGACGTCGCGGCTGACCTAGAGGCCTATCTTGCAGGGCGACCTGTGTTGGCCAAGCCTGTCACCCGACGTCGCCGACTCATGCTTTGGCTTCGAAGAAACCGTGGCTTCGCCTTCATGACTGGGTTGGCAACTCTCGCGCTCTTGACAGCGCTCATTACAGTCGTGTGGTTCTCATGGGTCAAAGAGATCGTTGAAGAGCGGGAAGCGAAAGAATACGAGCGGCGAACACTCGCGACCTTATCAGTCTTACTAAACGAGCACGTCGTGGAGCTGCGATCCAAAATTGAAACGGAACCAAACAAGGCGCTGTTGATTGAGCAATTTTCAAAGGACAGCGTTCGCGAAGAGCTAAAAGGAAAAGCCAAGCTTGGAGCTCGCGAAATCGACGGTGCGCTCCTTCAGCAGTCATTGAAAGAGTATCGTGCCGAGCCCGATCTCTCAAGAATAGCGTTTGCGCAAAAGGAATGGTTCCGCGCTTACCGCTTCGATCCTGATGGGACATGGGGTTTGAAAGCCCAAGTTGAGATTGCAAGGCTGTTTACCCAGCGACGAGAATTTCAAAAAGCTCTGGCCATTTTGGAACGCGTACTTGGACAACTCCCCAAGCTGACAAAGACATTCACTCAAGAGAATAAACCGTTGGCAGACAAGATTGAATTGGACGCCCTCGACACCTTGTTTGTCGTCCAAACCGAGCTTGGTGAACACGATCAGTTACGGGCTATTCTCAAGCGTCGCAGAGCGCTTCGATCCAATGAGGAGGACGCGGAATCTCGTGTTACTGGACGATTGCTTCGTGCCATTGGAGGCACAAGGCAGGAGATTCCCGTTGGGAAGCGTATTGCCGAAGGCCTTGGTTACGAACACTTTGAACATCTCAAATTGGATTCAGAGCTTATTCTCCT
>JARGOJ010001124.1:0-1187 GCA_029210225.1 Planctomycetota bacterium | reverse complement strand
ACGACTCCCGATCTCGCCGTTGCTAAAAATTGATGAGACCGTCTTCATCAATCGAGTTCATGCCGTCGATATCAATGGAGACGGGAAGACCGACATTTTAGCGGCAGTAACAAAAGGGGGGAAAGGCGGACTTATTGTTCTGGAAAAGAAGGGACAGGAATGGACTCAAACCTATGAAAAAATTGACTCTGTCGCCCATGCCTACGAATTGATCGTGGGCGACTTTAACGGCGATCAGGTCCAAGAGGCCTTCCTCATATTTAAGTGGCAAGCTGGCTATCATTGGTACATTGGATTTGAGAAGGATATTTACTGTTCTCGGGTGCGTTTGAATCCGAATGCACCCTATGTTGGCGGAGGCTGCTCCTACGATATTAACGACGATGGGCGCGACGAACTACTTCTCGGGCGCCCCGCGACGGTGAATGGCAAAATCGAGATCTACCAAGTCACAGCCAATCAATCATTACAATCAGTCCCTGATATGACAATCCTGGCGTCGACTTTGTTAGGGGGCGCCAGGTCGTTCGCGAAGGATGAGACTGGCTTAATCGCCGCGACGGTTTCAGTGCCCAAGAGTTTCGGCAAAGACAAAGGAATGGTCGAATATAACGGGCTCGCATTGCTTCGCTGGGACAACGGTCAATTGAAACTTCTGAAACACCTGCCTTTTGGCTATCGTCATGAGGGAACTATGTCGAGCATGGGTCCTGTTCATAAGGGTCAGTTTCTTGGTGATCGCGCTTTTGTCTGGCGCTCAAAACGATTTCTAAACAAATCACCTCGGAAACTAACAGGAGTGATTCCAGAAGCCATTCCTCAGGGCGTGAAACTGCAATTCTTAATCGGTGACGAAAACAAAGAACCCATCTTGATTGGGTATCCTGGCGGAATTTTCGCGACCACGCTCTCGGATTTAGACGGTGACGAAAACTCTGAACTCTTGGTCCTCGTCGATGCCGGATTAGGAGAGGCGACGCTTAAAGTACATGGCGCGCCGACGAATTCGCCGCCTCCTGTGCGTGCCCGTAAGATTGCTTTATCCAGTGGGACAGAGGAGGAGAGCCTTTTGAAAACGGTGGAAGATCTGCTCCAGTTTGGAAGCCCTGACAGCTTTCAAGAAGCGTACGAACTCGCTGGTCAATTGGGTCAACGCTACCGAAACAGCGCTGTAGGGCAGCGGGCGC
>JARGOJ010001123.1:1195-2819 GCA_029210225.1 Planctomycetota bacterium | reverse complement strand
CGAGGCCAAATTTTCAAGAAAAAGAAAGAGAACAAAGAAGCAATCCGGAATTTCAGTTTGGCAATCAAGGCCGACCCAAAATATCTAAAAGCCTTAAACAACAGAGGCAGCCTATACTTCAAAACACTCAAGCTCAACCGAGCAATAGATGACTACAACAAGGCCATTGAACTCAATCCTAAATCGGCAAGAATCTACGTAAATCGCGGAAATTGCTATGTCAGACAGGGGAAACAAAAACTTGCCTTGGAAGACTACAACAAAGCAATCGAGTGCGATTCCAGATTAGCAGGTGCATATCTCGGGAGAGGAGCCCTGTTTTTGGAATCAAATGAAAGAACTAACGCCATCAAAGATCTTACAACCTCCTTGAGCTTAGAACCCAATCAAGCCAATGCTCCCCAAATCAAAAAAGCGCTCATACAACTGGGGGCGCCCTACCAAGGTAAGTAAGCCCTTAGCCCTCAGTCATTCCCAGATAAATCATTAATCCCAAGCCAATCGTAAAGGCGAGACCTAAGACAAAACGTAGCGGTCTCAGTCCTTTTTCGACGAATTGCTCCTTCGTGAAGAGCCCGAGAAGGCTCACACCGGATAGGAACAGGACTAATGAGAGGCCGTGCAAGCGGGCGTTGACTCCGGTGATCCACCGCGAGCCTGACTGAGAAACATAGAAGGCTTCTCCCATGACCATAGAGTGGAGGCCCGACAGAATCACTCCCGTCACCATGAAGCCCAGCACCCACCCCAAGAATTTATGGAAGGGGGTCCGGCGGAACATCTCACGGAGGAAAGCCTGTTTCTCGACTCCCTGCCGCTCGCCGCTATGATCTGAATTTTGATTGGCCTGCTCCACTTGAAACTCTCTCTAGTCTTTAAGTTGCTCGTTAAAGAAGGCCAGGACGCGATCCAGGGCCTTCTTGGTGCTGTGGTCCTCTTTATCCACAAGATGCTCCGTCACGACGCTGTGAGCGATCCTGGGGTTTCCTTCGGGGTTCTTTCGGGAGGAGTCGATCTCTATGCCTTCGAAGGCGTCGCCGAACTCCCGGCGGAGGGTCTCAAAACGCTCCCCAGGGCAGAGCACATCCCCGGTAAACCTCATGCCTAGCACCTTGACCCCATCTTCCTGGCAGCGCTTCTTGGCGATTTTTAGCTGCTCTGGAGAGATATGCAAGGCCGCCCGAGTGCTCTTGCCAATGCCCACCGGGAGAGAGGGTTGAGAGAGCACAGGAGCCATCATCCAGTCGTCCACCATGAGGGCCAGGGCGAAGTTCCCGGTGATGCACATGCCTATGGCCCCGACCTTTGGCTTGCCAAGCTCTTCATGGAGTGATCGACAGAGACCCCGGACCCAATCGGTCATCGGGCTCGCCTGATGTTTGGCGAAGACCCGGAACTCCTTACTAATACAGGAGCCGAGCATCTGCTGTGCTCCATATAGAGGATTGGGCTTCTTGTCTGGAACCCCAAAGAGACTTGGGAGGGCGACCTGAAAACCCTCGTCCGCGACTCTCCGGGCAAAATCGGCAACTAAGGGCGTCACCCCAGGGATTTCAGGCATGACAACCACCAAAGGGCCTTTGTCACCACGGCGGAAGACCGTCTTGGTGATTCCATCAAATGT
>JARGOJ010001123.1:0-1146 GCA_029210225.1 Planctomycetota bacterium | reverse complement strand
GGCATTCCCAGTCTCCTCGCTCAATCCAAATCAGTCCAAAATCACGGACAGCTTTTGTCGTCTGTCCAGAATCTTGGACTCTTTGGACCCTAGTTTATCCGGGAGAGCCCAATAAATCACCCATCGAAGCATAAAATCAATCTTTGGCCCCATCTTTGCGAATAGAGCCAGTCATACATATTTAATTATTTGATTTATAGATAGGAGCGCCAGCTATGGTGACTTTAGCGAAGCGTTATGCCCTGATAAGTGACGTCCACGGCAATTTAGAAGCTCTGCGCGCCGTCATTGAAGATATACAAGACCGAGGGATGACTGATATTGTTTGCCTCGGAGATATTGTCGGCTATGGCCCCTGCCCCGCCGAAGTGTCCGATATCATTATGAGCGAATGCAATGTCTCCCTTAAAGGTAATCACGACGAAGCTCTTATCCATGGGGCCTTTGCCTTTTCAAAAAGAGCGAGTGAAGCGATTGATTATTGCCGCCAAGAGCTAGAGCCAGCGATGTTCTCTGGGCGTCTGAGGAAGAAGCGTTGGAACTTTCTCAAAGATCTCCCAACAACCTTCACCAGCGGCCAATCCCTGTTTCTACATGGTTCTCCGAGAGATCCTGTCAGCGAGTATATTCTTCCCCACGACCTTCAATGGAACTTCGGCGGGGAGAAATTCATCCAGATCTTCAATCAGATTGACCAATTCCTCTTTTGTGGTCACACCCACCTCCCAGGAATATTTACTCGCACTCAATTTTATGATTTAGATGCCCTAGAGCACTCGAACATTAAATTCTCGAAGAAAGAAAAGTACATAATTAATGTGGGCTCCGTTGGTCAACCCCGAGACAAAGACCCCAAAGCCTGTTATGTCGAGGTGAATGGCGCAGAGATCTCATTCCACCGGATTCCCTATGATATAGAGAAGACGATCTCTCAAATCAATGCGATCCCCGAGTTACACCCAGTGCTCGGAGAACGATTGAGAAAGGGGATTTAAATAAATCCAGGGCAGACACATAGGTATATTCAACCACATTTCCCACGTTGCTGTGGGCGGTGGGTAATATGAATGGCCATGTAGGGGCAAACGCCACCGGAATGCCGGACCCAATAGTGTTCGGCAAGGTTCTTGAAGAGGAGTTCTTGTT
>JARGOJ010001122.1 GCA_029210225.1 Planctomycetota bacterium | reverse complement strand
AGCCACAGAGCTGCTTCAAAAGCTTGTAAGCTCTCTGGAAACCCGCGCTCCCCAAAAAAATCGTGAGCAAGAAGCCGAAAAGGCCAAACTCCGAAACGCCAAGCGCTTCGGGTAATTCAAGCTATTGAGGATTCTCTCTCATGACTCGATCACTCCTCGTCGCCTTTCTCCTCGCTGGTGGAATCTGTCTCGGCTACGCCTACTCTTTGTTCATGGCGTTCGAATGGACAGCGAGCACCGAAGCTATGACTTTTACTCGCGGACATATTGTCGAGAGCCGCTTTGTTACAGAAGACACCATCGAATACGACATAGTCCTCTCGGTGAGCCTCAATGACCAATCCGCAATGGACCAGTTAGCGGAGATTTTCAAACAAAGTAATGATCAACGTCAACTCGACTTAGCTTGGACACTCACCGGTCAGGATGGAAGCGCGAGCGAAGGGCAATTAAGCTTGGAGCCCACAGCTAGAGTCACCAAGAAAACAATGGACTACGTCGTTGGCTCTTTCTCGGCAAAAGAAAATGAGCGCTGCAGTCTCGAAACAAGAGTCGTCAAGAGTTCCAAGGACCTCATTGGTCACTCTGCCGAGTTGAAGGTTGTCGTTGGACAAGAGACAGCCAATCACTATGGTTTGCGAGGCGTCATTTATCTGTTGGTTGGATTGTCACTGTTCAGTGTTGCGATGATTCTCGCCTGTTACCTCATCTTCCGCTGGGTTCAAGAGCAGAAGAAGGTCATTGAGGCCTTGAAGTCAAAGCCTCCCCGCCAAAACCCTGGTTAAAGAGATCCCCCCAACGGGCGAATTCCCAAGCCCTCTTTGTTTTGGAATTCCCTCACCACTCAGGCCAAAAACGCCTCTTCAAGCGTCTGTTAAATTGAGCCACTTCACAAAAGAGGCTCAATCGTCCTCACTACAAAGGTAGCTATACATTCATGGCCCAAGACATCACATGTTCTAGTTGCGGTTCGACACTTCCCATCGAGAGTCAGCGTGTCGCCGTGGCTGTTTGCCCGACCTGCGATAACACTCTTCTCATCAAAGAAGACCAAGTCAAAAACATCGGGGTCAAGGCGACCCTCGCCGAGCCCGATTCTTGCCTCTCTGTAGGATGGCGGGCCAAGCTTCTTGGTCGCGAACTCACCACTCACGGTCGCGTGCAGTACAAGTATGACGGGGGTTTCTGGGACGAGTATTGGATTCGTTTTGATGGACATGACGACTCAGAGGAATTCTGGATCAGCCTCGACGAAGGCGAATACATGTTCGAGGAAGCTGTGGAGACGGGGTATGTTCCGGCCTTCAAAGATCTTCGACCTGGTGACCGGATCACTCTTCAAGGTCAGAAATTCATCATTGAAGAGAAGCGTTCGGCGGAAATGGTTGGCTTTCAAGGCTATCTTCCCTTTTTTGTGCCCTCAAATCGATCGATCAATTACCTCGACCTCAACAGCGGCAGTGAGAAAGCCACGATTACTTACTATCCCGACGGCAGCATCAAAGCCTTCAAGGGGCGCTATCTCAACCCCACTGAATTGGAGCCTGTTTTCCCTCCCGGATTCGATGAAGAAGAAGCTGGTCTCGGTGGAAAACCAAAAAGACGTAGCACTCTCGGCTACACCAGTCGGGAAGCTCGTAAAGTGGGCTGTCCCAACTGCGGCGGCGATATCAGTCTTAAAGACAGCACGAAAACCGTTATGGTCATGTGCTCGTATTGCGACTCAGCTCTCGATGTTTCCGAGGGAGCTTGCAAGCTGCTCGCTACTTACAAACGAAAGAAAATTCCCAATGTACTTCCTCTGGGAACCGTTGGGAAGATTGGCGGCAAAGACTTCTTAGTGATTGGTCGCATCCGTTATCGCGAGAACGATGGGGGTGACCTTTACACCAGTGATGAATATCAATTGAAAGCCGACGATGGTGAATATCTCTTCCTTTGCTGGGAAGATAAAAAATGGTCGATCTCCGCAACTCAACGCATTCAAAAGGATTTTCCCAATCCAAAATTGCTCGTCGAGGGGCGTAGCTTTCAGGCCCTCGGCCATAAATACAGAGTCACAGACTGCGCCCGAATGTCTGTTAATTATGTTGAAGGAGAATTAAGCTGGATTGCAAAACGCGGTGATTCTGTTCGCTATATGGACGCGAAATCCTCTAGAAATGGGACTTTAACTGCTGAGTGGACTGGTTCGGAAATGGAGTGGTACAAAGGCAAATCCGTGTCCTCCAAAGTCATAGATAAAGCCTTCGGAATTGCCACTGCTGGTCTCCGGCGAAAGAACTACGTTCAAAGAGATAATTCCAGCTATGCCTCGGACGCTGAGGAAGCAGACATTGGCCATATTATCCTCGTCATTGTCATCATCATTATTTTTTGCTTCTGTTCATTCACGGACGACGAAGATGGTGTCGGCTTCATCTCATTTCGCGGATCGAGCTTTAGTGGAGGAGGCTTCTCCTCTGGAAAGTGATCGCTATAGCGCGTCACAAGTGCTCCATTTTAGTGATCGTTGATCTTCGTTTCTCAGAACCTGACCTATTCCCTAAGCTCAGAGATCATTAAGTGAATGCCGCGAAAAGTCCTTTCGGCTTTGCAGAGATGGAACTTAAGATCAGTTTGTCATAGGATGCCCTCCATTCCATAGCTGAGAGATCGCGGCAGAAACATGGCCCAAGACATCATTTGTTCGAGTTGCGGCTCAACCCTTCCCATCGAGAGTCAACACGTCGCCGTGGCTGTTTGCCCGACCTGCGATAACACCCTTCTCATCAAGGAAGACCAAGTCAAAAACATCGGAGTCAAGGCGACCCTCGCCG
>JARGOJ010001121.1 GCA_029210225.1 Planctomycetota bacterium | reverse complement strand
TTCGAGGCTCGACACGATCAGGGCATCTTCTTCCTGACAGAGCTCAAGGCGGGCGCTCATCAATTGCGCTTCAAGTTCAAATGCAAGTTCGCCGGACGTTATAGAGTGCGAGGCGCTCGGGGAGAATTGATGTATAGCCCCGATATCAATGGATGCAGTGAAAGCAAGCGTGTTCGGATTGCAGCGAAGAAAGAATAGAGTCAGTGCTTCTTTTTACGTCGTTGAAAAAGGGTGCTCTTCATGCAATTGCGTGAAGAGCACCCTTTTTGTGAATGCCAAAGATTGATTCGGCTGGGATTACTCGATTGTTAGGCGATAGAGGAAGCGGCTTTCGACGTCGTTCCCTTCGATCGTTGAGGTCGAGACAAAGCCACCGAGAAAGCTTGCGCTATCAAGGATCTCATTGAGCTCTTTGCTATTCGCGTCGAGGTTCTCTTTACGCCACTCCCGCTCTTTCTTGCGCTTTGCTTCTCTTACTTGCCAATAGCTGCTTCCGCCGCTTACGGGGGAAACGTTGCGGGGAGGAGAGCTTGACTTCTTGCTTGTCGGGCGGATAGGACTATCGGATTCATAGATCACGCCGGATTGGTTTGTAAATAAGTATTTGCCGCCCTTCGCGATCGGATCAGCGGCAGCCCAATATTCATATTCGGGATTGGAGCCAAGCTGGACAATGAATTTGTAACCCTGCTTTTCGCCGCTGCCGAGAACGTTGTCAATGTAACCGGAGGCCATGAGCGCTTTGAGAGTTCCGTATTTCTGGCTCCCCTCGCGTTCTAAGAAAATCGCTTGAGAGGCGTTGATGGTCCTCAGGGAGCCGACAGCGTAGGCTTTGTTGGCTGCAGTGCTATTCCTCTTGGTGGCGGTCACAGCCGTGGGGACCGGATAAGCGTTGAGGGCAATCAATTTTGAGTTCGCCTTGATTTGCTTCATCACGCCATCAATCGAAAAGACGAAGGACGAGTTGACCGTGCGAGGCTGGCCTTTCATTAGTCGGTTGAAGCTCGCTGACTCTGTGAGGCAGTCGCCCTTTTTGGAGGCGAGCGCCTTCTTCATGGCGCCTTCCGAAGTGGTGACGATGAGGTAGCCGTTGTGGAAGGTGTAGCAGGGGCGAAAGCCATTTCCGACGATCTGGTTGATTTCGCGCTCATCTCGCTTGGGGAAAGACATTCGGTAGTAGTCGCCGGTCTTCACAAAGCCTAGAAGGCTTTTCTTCTCAGCGTTCCGTCGTTTGACGACAAATCCACGGGGGAGGGGAGAGTAGGTCCTCGGTGAATTGTTGAAAACCTTCCGGTCCCAGTTGAAGCCCTCTTGGACCACGCGGACCTCTTTCGCTTCGCTGATTGCGAAATGGAATCCATAGCCATCCCTGGGGCTCGCTTTGATGATGTATCGACGACCCGGCGTCTTCGTGGTGACTCGGACTTCGTATTTGTAGGGGCTGTTTTTATCGCTGTTGAGGGTTTTGGCGCGGGCTTTTAAACCGTTGAGGAAGACGAGGTTTAAATCGACCTTCTCTTTATAATTTCGCTTGACCGCTGGCCGGCTATAGACCATATCTCGGAGCACTCCCATCGCTTTGCGCTCGACGGTGTTGTAGCCCATTGTGGGAGCCCCCATCTCACGCTGTATCTCCCCGTTAATCTCCTTGAAGAGGTCTTCATAGACCTTGGTTTGAGTCACTTGAAGCGCTAGAACTCCAGCGGGTACGGCGACCATTCTTTCTTGATTATCAATTGAAACTCCGTTGGGAATGAGCTTCTCCTGGGAGATCACTGAGAGACCATGGCTCTTGCCAAGATTGGCGAGAATGTCTTCTTTGAGGCGGAAGCCAAAGAGGAACTCTTTGTTAAATTCAGCAATAGCCTCGTCAATAAGACGCCGGATTTCTTTTTCATCAAGCTTCTTGGCTATTTTAGGAGCGAAAGAGTTGACCCCAGGGCCTCCTCTGCCAAGGACATAGGATTGCTTCATGTTGCCTCGGCTGATCGGGGCCATTGAGAAGCGAATGACGCCGCCTTGATCGGTGTAAAAGTGACGATCTCCCATGGAAGAATTGACTGGGCTCGCGCTGATCCAGTATTCAAACTGAGGGCTCTTTGGATCAACTGTGACGACAAAGCGATAACCTTGTTTCAATCCCTTGGCGAGCACACTGTCTACTAAATTGTCGGCAGCAAGTTGTTTCATGGTCCCATATTTCTGGTCTGCGCTTCTTTCCCGATAAAGCGCCTGGCAGTTATTCAGTGTTCTCATAGAACCAATAGCACTGGCTTCATTGCCATGTTTTCGCGCCTCAATGAGATTGGGGACGATTATGGGCATAAGAACGCTGGTGAGGCTGTCAAAGGCCTTGGCTGGGTCCATTTCGAGACTGAGCGCGGCGAAGCTCTCTTTGGGCAGGCGGGTCCAGACGTCAGGGTGAGGATTCGCGCTCGGGAAGGCGCTCGCTACTGACTTAGCCATTGCGTCTGGGAGCTTTTGATAAGTGTAGATCTCATAGTCTTTATAGTCGGGGTTGACCTTTGCAGCGATGGCCGCATATTCGGGGAGACCGCTGGATAGTTTCAAAATGGACTTCACTTCTTCTTGATCTCGCTCGGGAATGTCAGCGATGACCATGTTGAAGAGCTTGCTATAGACCTTAGAATTGAAATACATAGAGAATTGAGCGTCCTTGGGTGTCTTCGCCAAGGCGGCTGTCAGGTCCTTCGAAGCTCCGGGGCCAGCTTTTCCGTCAATCAATCCTTCAATTGTAGTTTTGTCGGTCGTGAAGAGGATGTCTCCATTGACCCGACCAAAGTAAAAGCTCATTTTGGCTT
>JARGOJ010000065.1 GCA_029210225.1 Planctomycetota bacterium | reverse complement strand
TCATTGAGATATTTATTAATGGCTTTCGAGATCTCGTCGCCGAAATAGAGGACAACGGCGGTTTCCGCAGCGGTGTAGACCCAGCCTCCAATTGATGCGAAGCGCTTGACCCGACTAAAACGAGTGGCCAAACGTGCGGCCCGACTGGTCCTCAATCGGGCGACCCATTTAATCGATGAAACCCCGGCTTTGACTGCAGAGCTGGAGAGGCCGAGACCCGCGAGGTTAATGGCGAAGGATTGACCGCTGAATGTGCCGTGGTAGATCTCAGGCAGGGCCATCCCTGTGGCGAGGACCAAGTTCGTGCGGAGAATACCGCTGACGAACTTCGGTTTAATGTATTTTTCCAAGTATTTCGCGTAGGCAACGTTCCCAGCATGAGCGCCAGCGGAAAAGAGACCATAGGTGACGAAGAAGTCCGTCGTGGCGAGACCTTCAAAGAACTCTTCGATTCGGCCCTTATCACCGGTCTTCACGACGACGGCCATTTCTTTGAGGAATAGCGCGAGAGCGAAGTGAGCGACGCCTCCCGCGTGGGGGAGCACCCTGTCCGCAGCGACTTTTTTCCATTGAAGAGTACCGTCGGCCCGACGGTAGTTCTTAAGTGAACGTTCGACCGCTTCTGTCGCTATACTTTGACGCACTGCTTTTTCTAGACGCGTCACGTCGGCTTCGAGGATCTTCGCTAAGTCAGGGCTCTTCACGCTCAAGGCTTTGATGACCTTGTCTCTGGTCGATTGAAGGTAGCCCAGCTTGCCCTCATGGGTAAAGCCGCGCATATCCCGTATGTTGTCCATACGATCGTAGAGCTTCACGAGGTGCGCGGCGCGGGAGGCTTTGGAGAAGCGCTCATAATAGGCTTTGTCTCGGGCTTCTTTGTTGTTTGAAAAGGCCTCGACAGGATCGAGGGACAGGGCAAGGACCGCATCGGCGACATTGGCGCCGTAGGCCTTGCGAATGGGCTTAACACGGACCTTCGTATCTTCAACGACATCGTGGAGAACGGCGGCATAAATAGAGGTCTTGGTGGAGTGAGGAGAGGTCGCGACTTTTGTGGAGACTCTGAGCGAGTGGAGGATGGCCGGCTCGCCGCCATGGCGGCGCATCTCACCGTGGGCCTTCTTGGCGAAGACAATCACGTGGTTCAGCCGTGCGAGCTCTGTCCCGCTGAGCTTCGATGAGGCTGCGACAAGCTCGGTGGTCGCGGCCCGAATGGCTCGTTTCTCCGCGTCATTGAAAGGCGTCAACTCCTCGGCAGTCGCCAAAGACATAAACGCGAAGACTATGACCCAAGTTGAGAAAAATGCTTTCCCCATACATCCACTCCTTAACAGACTGCTTCCTAGCTTAACTCCTTGAGAATTCCGCCGTCGTAAAAACAACGCAAAAGATCTCTATGGTGATTTGAATGGGGTGTTGGTTATGTGGTTTATTTTGCTATTGAGCTTTTTGGAGCTATAGGTCATTTTAGAGTGCTGGAATTTTCTGAACTTGATGGTCTAGGTCGAGATGAAGCGCAATTTACTCCAAGGACGTTGGATTCTCAGTCGAGGCTGGTTGCCAAAAGAACTGATTCGCCAAGCCTATCGAGAAGCTGAGAACCAACCAGGCTCCGATCTCTGCGCGGTCCTTTTGGCCCGAAGTCACCTGACCTTTGAGCAGGTGCAGCAAACACGGAACACCTCGGCTTACGCCATGGCCGCGCATATCAACGCGCTCTCCGATCAGGCTGTTGCAAAGTTTCTCAGCGAATCTTCGTCCGACGATGAGACCCACATGTCAGGACAGATGCCCGTTGCTTTCAATCGTGAAGGCTTGGAGACGAAGGAGCTTGATAGCTTCATCAAAACGATGAAGATGATTCGCGAAGGACCTCGGGGCCAATCCGGCCGCCAGCTCTCTCCGGCACCAGCCCTCCCTCCGTCACCGAAACGTCTCCCGGAAGCGGGGGAGATCTTCAACGAGTACGAGATCCTTCAGAAGATCAGCCAGGGATCGGCTGGAACAGTATTGAGAGCGCGACATCGCTGGAACAATCGAGTCGTTGCCCTCAAGTTCCTCAATTCTACGAACCCTGGAGAGGTCGAAATCCACAGGTTTCAGCGAGAAACGACGATACTCGGGCAGATGTCCCATCCTCATATTATCGAGTTCTTTGACTCCGGCTACGAAGCGGAGCATTTCTACTTCGCGATGGCGAACATTCAAGGACCGAATCTGAAAGAGATGATTAAGGAAAAATTACGCACGACCTCTGTCGTTCCTCCCTGGCAGCGCTCGGCAAAAATTCTCTTAGGAATCGCCAAGGCGCTGGCTTACTGTCACGAGCGAAAGATTGTCCACCGAGATGTGAAGCCGTCTAATATTGTCCTCGATTCTCGCAGTCAGAAGGCGATCCTCGTTGACTTTGGACTGATCAAGCGCAAAGCAGATGGCTCTTCGAGCCCGAGTCATTCATCCCAGGCTATTACTAAGACCGGAGAAATCCTGGGGACCCCAGCCTTCATGAGCCCAGAACAATTTGTGCCGACTGGGTCTTTTGGTGAGGTTGGGACGCACAGTGATGTTTGGAGCTTTGGCGCCACGTTGTATTACAGCCTGACAGGCGACTCCCCCTTTAGCAAAACGTGCATGGTCGAGATCTACAAAGCCGTTGTCAGCGCGACCATTGTTCCTCCTGGCATGGAGAACCCTGATCTCCCTCAATGGCTTGATGATCTTTGCATGGACTGCCTTCAGCGGAATCCCTTGGATCGACCAGACATGGAGACGGTCGTTGACTTGCTTGAAGAAGGGCTCGAAACCGCGAAGGTTCATTCTTATCAGCAATGGGCAGGCATCACGGTGGCGTTGATCTTGTCAATCTTCACCGGATTCTTCTTAGCCCGCCCTGCGGAGAAAGCCAAGTTGACTTATGTGCTCAACCCCGCAAAGGAAACAAAGTCTCACTCCGTGGTGATCAAAGGGCGCGTTGACACACCGCTCTCCCAAGTGAAGTTGAACGGCCTCATTCAACAATGTGATGGTCAAGGTCAATTCGAGTTTGAAGTTCCGCTGAAAGAGGGAGAAAACGCCATCACTCTCCAAGTGGTCGACGGCGATCCTCTGGCCTCCACTTTTCGAACGACGATCACCAAAGATACTGTTCCTCCCTTCGTCGACTTCGAGAATAAATCAATCCAGATAAATGGTGAAGACGTCCTCGTCCTCGACTCAAAAAATCAACTTTCTGGGGTGGTTCGCGACACCCATCAGGCGCGGCTCATAGCGTTTCTTCCTGACTTTGGGCGCAAGACCATGGATCTCGTCCCGAGCGATCCCAAGTTCGAGCTGTCTCTCTCTCCGTCATCGCGCATTGAAATGGTCCGAATTACAGCGCGCGACTCCTTCGATAACCGAAAGGAGACAGTCTACAGGGTCATCTCACAAAAGCTATTTCAAGCTCGCGAGCAAGCCTTTGAAGAGCGGAAAGCGATTCAGAAATTCGTTGGTGAGTTGAAAGCCATCAAGCAACAGCGCACGGGCACGCTCGATGACAAAAAGAGGTCGGAGCTTATTGACGCGGCGTGGGTCAATCGCTGGGGTCAACTCTCCGGCGCTGATAGTCAGGTGCTCCGGCCCCTGAGTGATATCAATCTTTGGCGAAAAACCTCTAACAAAGACCAAGATCGTGCGATTTCATGGGTTGCGAGACGAATGGCGCCGAGTATGAGCTATGTCTCCACGGATCGATTTCGTGGCACGCTCACTCGCTCTGATCGAATCGGACGATTTCAACATCGAGCGTCCGGGATTGAATTCCAGTTGATTCCGGGGACGGTCACGAGCGTCTCTATTTGGGCCAACACCGACGTTGAAACCGTTCATCACTTCATTCGCGTCTTCGCCCACGGATTTTGGACCGCTGATATGTTGGAAGACTTCCTTATTAGCCGCCGTTTCTCTTCGCTTAAGAAAATCATCCTGCAATCGTACCCTCACTTACAGGAAGTCGATACGCTCTCCATCGTCCAATTCTTCAGCGGTCCAAAACGGCGCGCTGAATTGACCTTTGTCTTTAAGAAGCTCCTTAGTCAGCTTGAAGCGGGCAATCCAAATTTCACATTCTTCCACGTGATCTCGCCATTTTTCGCGAGCCGCTTCGAAGTCACTGAGTCAGAATGGCTGCGAGTTGCTCGGAATCCACAGAGCAGCGCGTCACAAATTCCGGCGACGGATATTAACTATCACACGCTCAAGGTGGTTTTAGATCGTTCAAAGCTTCGCTTGTTGGGAAAATCGGAGTGGCTCTACGCTTGCTCGACCGGAACGAGGGACCGCTTCTTTTGGGGCAACAACGCGAATCTTAGATCAAAATATGTCTGGTCAAGGGCCAATGCAACGGAAGCACAGTCAACCTTGAAACATATGAGTATTTGTAATTCATTCGGCTTGAGCGACATGCTCGGCAACGTCGCCGAATGGGTCGATCCGGAGTGGGACCTTTGGTATCAGCAATGGGAGGAGAAACTGAGGGAATCGAAGAGCCCTGCGACATTGTCAAAGAATCTGATTCATAACTATCAAAAGTCGAAGAACACGTATAGTTACTTGATGGGAGGAGACTACACCTGGAATGAGGGTTTCATTGAGCACGGTATGGGATATCGGCAATCCATTTCGTCCTCGACCCAGGAAGGCGCGCATCTCTTTGGCTTCCGTGCGGCTATGGATCTCCGCTAAGAGACAATTTCTGGGACAGCGAAGACAATTGGGCCTGCTTGACGTAAGATATTCCGAAAGGCAACCCAGGGTTTTCAATGAATCGAAACTTCGTCCAAGGTCGTTGGATCCTTAGCCAAAATTGGATCAGCCGCGATTTATTGCGGGAGGCTTACGATCGGTCTGAGCAACAAACGGGCTCAGACCTCTGCGCGAATCTTCTGTCTCGAGGCCTGCTAACCCTCGACCAAGCTGAGCAGGCGCGCCAAGCCGCAGTCTTCGCTCTCATGACCGCCGAAGACCAACAAGCCGACGGAGCAGATCGCTCAAGCCAACAAGTCAACTCCATCTCTAACAGCCCTCTCGATGCAGCGATCGCGAATCGAGAACCGGACGAAGACGGCGCTCCCGCAATGTTCGAGAGCGCTGAGGTTGAGCACTTCCTTAAGAACATGGCTGCGGCAGTCAATGACCCAGAAGACGCGACGGCCGTTCAAGGAAGCATGAATATCCCCCCAGAGCTTGATGAATACCTCCCGAAGCCAGGGGATATCTTTCAAGGCTATTCGGTTCTCGATGTCATCAGTGTGGGCTCTCAGGGCTTGGTTCTGCGTGGAAGAGACGAGGAGTCTGGGCAAGTCGTCGCGGTCAAGGTCGTTCGGGCCCAAGAACAATCGGAGGGTGCGGCGCGCTTCGAGCGAGAAGCCAAGACTCTCTGTGAGCTTCGCCATCCGAATATCGTTCGTATTCTTGACATCGGTTTGAAAGGAACACAGCTCTACTACACGATGGAAGAGATCGAGGGCGAAACTTTGCGGGATTTGGTGAAGGAATCCTTGCTGACGTCGTCGATGCTTCCAAGCTGGTCGGCCATCCTTATCCACCTGGAAGGAATCGCCGGTGCGCTCGCTTACTGTCACGATCTAGGCCTGATCCATCGGGATGTCAAACCCTCCAATATCGTTATCCAAAGCGCCGAGAAAAGAGCGGTGCTGGTTGACTTCGGTTTGGTGAGGAAGCTGAATCGTAGCTCCCAAACCTCAACCTCTCAAGGGATCACCAAAACAGGAGAGATTCTCGGCACTCCAGCCTTCATGAGCCCGGAACAATTTGCCCCCCGGGGAGCTCTAGGCGAGCCAGGGATGCCTAGCGATGTTTGGGGCTTCGGCGCGACGCTCTACTACTGCCTCACCGGAAACCCTCCCTATCACGAGAACACCTTTGTCGACATTTATAAGGCTGTTCTCGAAGAAGAGATTAAGCATCCTCAGACTCTGAACAAGGAGATTCCCGATTGGCTGAACGATATCTGCATGCAGTGCCTCAGCCGATCTCCCGCAGACCGCCCGACGATGAAAGCAGTGCTTCATGCGCTTGTTGCTCACAACTCTCACCGTGAGCGATCCATCAAGCTCTGGCCAGTGGCCCTGGCCATTTTTGCGACGGCCTTCATTTCAACCCTCCTTATTCTCAGTCTTCAAATTGAAGAGCCTGGCTTTGTCTTCCTCGGATCAGCCGGAGAATTGACCCGCAATAAAACCACGGTGATCGAAGGCCGCGTCAATAAAGCTCATTTAAAAGTGACAATCAATCAAAAGGCCATCGAAGTCAATGACACCGGCGTTTTTCGCGCCGATCTTGACCTCATAGAAGGCGAGAACACATTTCTTGTCGCGTTATTGTCAGAGGGGAAGTCCATTCAACAACGATCTATCATCGGGACGAAAGACACCACTCCGCCCCAGCTCATGGCCGTGAGCGAGAAAAATCAAGCGGGGGAATTCCTGACAGGGTCAGACCTCACCTTCGTGGGGCTGGTCCAAGACTTGACGCCTATCACTGTCACTTACGATTTGTTTGAGCGAAAGAAACTGGCCCTTGTTGTTCAAGACTCCAATCGATTCTCTGTTGTCCTTGAGGACCTTGAAGTCCCTCAAATACTGACTATTCACGCCATCGATGCGACAGACAATAAGGTTGAGATATCCTGGACGGTGAAGACACCTAAGGCGGCTGCAGCGAAGAAGCCAGAGCCGAAGCTTAGCCTTGGACAACTCCATCAAACTCTCAAAGAATTGAAGAATCAGTCAGATCCAGTCCTCAGTGAAACACGAAAAAAATTCATGATTGGCCAATCTCTCGCCAATCAATTCTTGGAGTTGAGCGTCGATAAGCGGCGTTGCGTGTCCATACTCTTCTCTCGTTCTATGTGGCAAAAAGCCAAGCGGGATAAGCAGCAGAAAGCTATCGATATTTTGCTTCCGAAGATTGATAAGAGTCTTGATTTTATTGAGATAAAGGAGTTCTCAGTAGGCACGTTAAAGATGCGGATTGCGATTTTTGAGCATCGCAGCACCGGGATTAAATTCCATTTGGTTCCTGGAGATGTTGTCCGTTCGAACTGGTGGCTATATCCCGACTATGATTGGCTCTATCAACATCTTGAGTCTCTCATTGAAGGGGCACTGACACATGAGCGCCTTAGTGATTTCTTCTATACACCGACGACTTGGATTGTTCGGGAAGCCATTGCAAAAGCCTATCCAAGCGTGAAGCACTATGAGAATCGGCGCTTAGCGCGATATTTTTCGAGGAACTTGCGACGGAAGAAACAACTGCGAACACTTCTAGAGAAGCAGTTTATGCAGCTCAAGATGCGAGCGAAGCGACTTCAAAAAAACCATGTTCTCCGACCATTCTTTGTGTCGAATACTGAAATCACTCGGAAGCAATGGGCGAAGTTGACCGGGAAAACAACAAAAATCGAAGGTCCTGGCTTTCCACAGACCAATATTCCCTATGGTGACGTCGTGAAGGGACTCCCCGCTCCAATACGCTTGCCGACTCGGCTAGAGTGGCTCTATGCCGCCTCTGCTGGGACAAAAACAAGATACTATTGGGGAAACAGCTCCGATCAAATTGGCGACTATCAATGGTCGAAAGACAACGCCAAAGGCACCCTGCACTCCCCTGAGGACCACAAAGATCAATTCAATTCGTTTGGATTGATTGATGTCTATGGAAACGCCTCAGAGTGGGCCGATCCCGAATGGACACGGTGGACAAATCTTTGGTCGGAGACTACGGAAGACCCACGATTGAAAATGGCCCTCCAAATGATGAGCGCCGACCTCAAGAGCAAGTATTCTGCGGTGATGGGAGGAGATGTTGATTGGCGAGACTATTTGATTCGGAATGGGTCTTACTACTTCATTTGGGTTCGGGGTGAGGGCCGACGCTGGATGAGTGACACCTTTGGTTTTCGCTGTGTCATCTCATTTCCAAATTGACTTAAAGAAAGGCGAAATCAATCACGGCTGTGAAGTTGATTGAAGGCCTGGAGATAAGTGTGCATTTCGTCAGGGCAGGCGAAGACGAGCGTGCAGGCTTTGCTGAGGGATATACGGCTTCCACTGATAATGACTCGAGGAGACTGAGGTTCCAAGCTGACTTTGTCGACGAAAGTCCCGTTCGTTGAATCACAGTCACTAATCGACCACGCTCCATTTCGGCACTGAATATAGGCGTGAAACTTGGAGACTCCCGAGTAGGGGAGCATGATGTCATTCTTCTCTGTCCGCCCGAGGCTGTAGAGATTCTCGTATCCCTTTTTCTTCTTCACCAGCGGAAAGACGATGGATGTGAGTAGGGATTCATCGGTTGTTGCTTGAGATGATCCGCCGCCGCTGGTTGTAAAAAAACCACTATCGACCAGCTTCTCTGCGCCGCCGCAAAGCAACATGAGAAAGGGATGCGCATACTGCTTCACAAAGTCGTCTTTGGATTCGGTGGCATGAGCCGCAACCATAGAGGCCAGAGTGGAACCACCGGACGGAGCCGCGTCTTCTGTCGCATCCTCAGATGCCTGAAGTTTTGCGGTGAAGCGCTTTCGATTGAATCGAGCAGTTTTCTCGGGAAAGGGTGAAGAACGGCGCTTTTTAGGGCGATCTTCATTCATGTTTTAGCCTTTTTACGGGTCAGTGGAACTCGTACAAAGCTAAGGCTCCCACTGCTCCAAAGCAAGGGTACTTCCAAAGACTCTGCGCGCATTTGTATCCTACATTCCCGACTCGCGTCCTTCTAAGTACCTGTTATTCATAGGATTATGAATGTTGACAGATCAAGGCCTTGGACTCGTCTTTATGGGCGAAGTTCAATGTCATCAAAAGAAAACACATTCTATGTAGAGTTAAATCTCAATGCGGAAAGGAAGATCGCCATGAATCGCTTCACAATCCTCCTCTTCTTCGTCGACGCCATGATCCGCGGCGCTCGCCGGCCAAGCACACTCGACGGTCTCCTCCACGGACTCAAGCACGACGATCCCTTCGCTCGACGTCGGGCTGCCACCGCATTGAGCATGCTCTCCTACGACGTGGACGTCGCCGCACCGGCGCTGGTACAGGCATTGATAGATCCTGACCCTCGCGTGCGTCAAGACGTCGCGCTGGCGCTCAAGAGAATGGGCCAATGCGCCGTGCCCTACCTGACGGCGCAGGTTCAGTACGGTCCAGCGGCGCTAAGACGGAAGGTTCTTGTACTCTTAGGCCTCAACCAACCTCGTAGCGTCGAAGTTCAAGCTGCGCTCATGGGGGCGCTCGGTGACAAAGACCATGGGGTCCGCAACGCGGCTGCTTGGGCTTTGCTCCGCCATCGCACCCTAAGAAAGGTGTCCCAGCATCGGCGCAGGGGACTCCCTAAGACAAGGCGGAAAAGCTCAAAGCGACGCATGGCCCAACCGAGGAAAGCGAGGCAGAGTTTCGCTGAGCCTGGGGAGCCGTATAGATTAAGGTTCGCTGATACTTATGCCCGGACGATTCGGGCGGCTGCGTCTTCGTGGAAATCACCCATAGCGTTGCGAGTGTCGACGATGAGCTTGGCGTTTTGCCCGAGTTGTTGATAGTCGACATCGCTGTGGGCGGTCACGATGAGGACGAGGTCTTGATCAGCGACGAATTCATTGCTTAATTCAACACTCGAATAATCGCTCAAATCGACGATGCGACTGGCTTTCATTTGAGGAATAAATGAATCGTGATAACTAAGCTCCGCGCCCAATTTGCGCAGTTCTTTCATGAGTGTGAGCGCTGGGGACTCTCGAACATCGTCGACGTTTTCTTTGTAGGCCACTCCCAATATCAGTATCTTCGAGCCATTCACTGATTTCTTGTCCTCATTCAAAGCCAAGATACAGCGTTCGACGACGTATTGGGGCATCTCGGTGTTTACTTCTCCAGCGAGCTCAATAAAGCGAGTCGGTGTCTCGTACTCTCGCGCTTTCCATGAGAGATAGAAAGGATCGACGGGAATGCAATGCCCCCCCATTCCTGGCCCAGGGTAAAACGCTTTAAATCCGAAGGGCTTTGTTTTCGATGCGCCAATGACTTCGAAAATGTCGATGTTCATTCGTTCAAAGAGAACCTTTAATTCATTAACGAGCGCAATATTGACGCAGCGATAAATGTTTTCCAGGAGCTTTGAAGCCTCGGCGGCGCGGCTTGAAGAGACAGGGACCACTTGGGTGACGACGTTTTCGTAGAGGGCTTTGACGGTTGCTCTTGAGGCGTCGTCATCGGCCCCGACTACTTTTGGAATGTCTCGTGTGCGCCAATTCTTGTCCCCTGGATTTTCTCTCTCAGGACTGTACGCGAGGAAGCAGTCCTGCCCCACTTTCAATTGACTTTCACTCTCCAAAATAGCTCGGAGGAATTCGTCGGTTGTGCCTGGATAGGTCGTGCTCTCTAATACGACGAGCTGGCCCTGTTTGAGCCTCTTAGCGATCGAGTGGGCGGTTGAGGCAATATAAGACATGTCCGGCTCGCGGTGTTGATTGAGCGGAGTCGGAACGCAGATGAGCATGGCGTCGAGTTCGGCCAATCGATCGAAGTCGGCGGTCGCCTCGAATAAATCACGTGACAGATAGTCTTTCAATTCAATAGTCGGCACCGCACGAATGTACGACTCTCCCGAATTGAGCAGCGTGACCTTCGCAGAATCGGTGTCGAAGCCAATGACTTGAAAGCCGCTGTGGCAGAATTCTCGGGCCAGGGGCAGACCCACATAACCACATCCAATGACGCCAATTTTTGCCCGTTTATGACGGAGCTTCTCAACGAGCGTCGCGGCTAGGGCGAGTTCAGCCATGGTGAGACTCCTGATACCAGGCGACGGTTCGGCGTAGGCCTTCGTCGAAGGGGACGATTGTTTCGAATCCAATGCTGGCGCGGGCGCGTTCTACATCGGCGAGGGAGTGCTTCACATCTCCGGACCGAGCGTCTTCGTGAACAGTCTTTATCTCGGGCACGTTGAGCAGAGCTTTAATTTTCTTGGCTAGATCATTCACGCTGGTGGCGTGACCTCCGGCGATGTTGGTGACCAATCCACCCTCGCCCTTTTCAGCGGCGAGGAGATTGGCGGAGACGACATTGTCAATATAGGTAAAATCGCGCGTTTGCTCCCCATCTCCATAAATGACTGGGGGCTCCTTTTTCAAGAATTGACTGACAAACTTTGGGATAACCGCCGCGTAGGATGATTTGGGGTCTTGTCTTGGGCCGAAAACATTGAAGTAACGCAGGGAGACGGCGCGAAGACCGTAACACCGTGAATAAACCTGTCCCATTTGCTCCATACTCAGTTTTTGGAAGGCATAGGGAGACAGCGGCCCGGGCATGAAGTCTTCGTGCTTTGGCGATTTGATGGTCTCGCCGTAGACGCTTGACGAGCTGGCCATGACGTCGGCGTCGGCCCCAGCGTCTCTAGCGGCGAGGAGTACATTTTGACTGCCGTTAAGATTGATGTCGTGGCTCATACGGGGCTCGGCGATGCTGCGAGGCACGGACCCGAGGGCGCCAAGATGAAAGACCCAGTCATTGCCCTGAATGGCTTTGGAGACGCCGTCTTGATCTCGAAGGTCGACCTCGTGAATTTCGATATCCGATTCGATTTCGCTGACATTGCTTCGATAGCCGGTGAGGAAGTTATCGAGAATCGAGACCTTGTGGCCCCTCTCTAAAAGGGCCCGGACCAGGTGGGAGCCAATAAAACCTGCGCCTCCAGTGACGACGACGTTTTTTGCCATTGAGTGAGATTCCTTTGGGATCCAGATCGACTTGTGTTGGTTCATACAAGCGGGGCGTGGAAAGGTTCACTCGTTCTTGAACTTTCCATGATCGCGGCGGCTTGTCGCGCAGCTGCTACCATAACGTTATGGACTTTAAGAATCTAGAAGCGCTCCGGAGACGGGCCCTTGAGGATCCTGAGAATCCGGAAGCGAGACTTCGATATCTCCAGGGTCGTGCGCGAGTTGAGGGTGAGGGTGTCTATCTGGAGACGCTCAGAGACGTTGAGAGTTGGCGGGCATCGGAGGACGCTCTGCAAGACGCGGCGATTGGGGTTGTCACCAGGCGACTCAAGGATCACTTCGAGCATACCGCCACTCAGACATACAGTTGCCAGGATCAATCTTGTCGAATCGCGAGCTTTGTTCACAAGGAGTCGGGGATTTCATTAAATCTGATTCCGGGCCACCGATATCTGCTTCGTAAGAATGACAAGAAGGTTCGGGGGAAAAAACGTGTTTCAGAGAGGTTTTTGGAGCCCATTCTGATTGGCCAGGGGCCTGTTTCATTGGCTCAATGGGACCGAATCACAGGGGAAAACAAGAAGGCCGTTCGGAATGGTGACATTCCAATCAGCGCGCTATCCTGGGAGGACGTTCAGAATTGGGTCGCCCTGGCTAGAACCCTACGGGTACCGTCGGCCTGGGAGTGGACTTTGGCTTGCTATGGCGGCGGCTTTAAAGATCCTTTCTGGGGCGATGCGCCTGGGGAGGAATACTGTTGGAGCGCTGAGAATACAAGAGGCGCTTGTCCCCAATACGGCGTTGAGATTCATCTTCAAGACAAGGCTTGGAATGCCTTTGGCCTTATCGATATGCTCGGTCATATCAATGAGTGGTGCGGTCCTGACCTCGGGAATCTCTATCCTCAAGTCAAGGGAGGATCGTGGCGGGAAGCGCTCAATCGCTGCGTCGTGCGGGGCCGGCAGCTGCGATTTAACGACGCTGGCAGGAATGACGACGGATTGAGGGTTTGCGCGTCCATCCCGGGAGAAGAGGAATGAGCATTGAAAAACTCGATGAGCTTCATCGTCAAGCCAAAGCCGATCCGCATAACAGGGATTTATCGACCCAAATTTACATTGTTCGCGCTCGCCTTGAAGGTCCAGACGTCTATCTAGAATTACTCGACGACTTAGAACGATGGTCAAACTCAGGATCGGCTCTCCAAGACGCCGCGATCGCAGCTGTCGCGCGGCGGATGAGTGAAAATTTTGACTACGTCTCAACTCAATTATATTCTTGCGCAGACCAATCTTTTCGAATCGCGAACTTCATTCATCGAGAATCGCATATTTCCTTAAACCTTATTCCAGGGCACAAGTTCGCGCCCGCTCCGAAGGGGACTGAGGAGGAAGATTTTTTTATACGCCAGGTATTAGGTGTAAAACCATTTCTGATTGGGCGCTTCCCAGTATTGCAATCGGAGTGGGATCGTATTTCAGGGGAAGATATGTCGGCTTTTCGTGATGACGACCTCCCAGTCAATTGCCTTGGATCACGCGCAGTCTGGGATTGGCTTCGCGAAACGAGAGGCTTGCGAATGCTTTCTGATCTTGAATGGATGATTGCGTGTCGTGGAGGTCGGGCGTCGAGCCCATTTTGGGGCCGTGGGGATTGGAAGCGCTACTGTTGGTTTGACGAGAATTCAGGGGGGCCTCTCCGAGCGGAGGCGTTTTCGGTTCGTCTTCACGAGAAGGCCAGCGCCTGGAACGCCTTTGGATTGATTGACATGCTCGGCAATGTGGAGGAGTGGGTGATTCTTAAGAAAGACGGAGAGCAGACCCCATTTCTTAAGGGGGGGAGTTGGAAGAGCCCTGTGAAGCACAGCTTGGCTGAAAGTCGTCGATTTTCATACTATGGTGGAGAGAACCACATGGGGGTTCGCGTCTGCGCATCCATTCCCAGAGGTAAAAAGTGACACGTGACAAACTCGAAGAATTGGAGCGACTATCTGCGGCCGACCCAGACAATCAGTCGCTTATAGATCAAATCTATGCGCTAAAGGGACGTTTGGAGGGCCCGAAGGTCTATATTGATTTGCTCACGGACAGAGCGCTTTGGCTTAAGAGTTCAAGTGCCCTTCAAGACGATGCCATTCGAGCCCTGTCATTGAAATTAGAAGGACAGTTTCAGTGGCTAGATACCCGTCTCTATGACTGCGGGGATCAGTCCTTTCGAATCGCCGCCTTTCGCCACAAAAGAACAGGCTGCGTCCTAAATCTCCTACCCGGGGGAAGCTTTACCCGGGGGCAATCTTGGCAAAGGCCGGAGACGCATCTGAAGATTGAAGTCCCACCGCTTCTGATAGGTCGCTTCCCAGTGACTCAACGGGAATGGCAGGCTGTCGCCGATGAAGACGAGGACGAGTTTAGAGCGTCCAATCTCCCTATGAATCTCGTCTCCTGGAATGATGTTCAAGAATGGTTGTTGAAGACGGGAGGCTTGGTCTTACCGGCAGCGGATCACTGGGAATATGCTTGCCGTGCTGGCACTCAAACAGAGTTCTATTGGGGCGATGAAATGGATGATAGCTATTGCTGGCATTCGGAGCATCCGGACTTGTCGAGAGCGCAAGACGCGTTGGCTCCCACGATTCATTATGATGCGAAGAAATGGAATGCATTCGGGTTGGTTGATATGGCCGGGAACATCTGGGAAATGTGTGAAGACGCTTTTTATGGACTGCTAGACATCAATCAATACGACAATAAAGTCATGAAAGGCGGCTCATGGAAAAATATGTCACGCGTGAACAGTGCCGACTATCGAGGCATGGTCAACTGTGTTGAGCGATACAACAATATTGGCTTTCGGGTCGCTTACCCCCTTGACTCAATCATTTCCGAAACCGCGTCGAAAACTGAAGAGCTTGTCTAAAGCGAGACCAGCATGAACCAGTCTTTGAAATGCAGAATGATTCCCATCGCGCTGAGGCATGAGAGTAAAGAAAAGACTGAAGCCCTGACTTGAACCCAGGATTGCTTTCTCTTTTTTATCGCGGTTCCATAGACCATGCTCGCCATAATAGGGAGAAACAAGAGCACAGTGAGCATCACTATATCCGCGACCAAGATGGGTTTCTCGACGTCTTCGGCGACTTCCATATTCGCCCCCACTAGCCAAAGGCTCACTCCTGCCGCTCCCCAAGAAATACCAGTGATAGCCAATTTCTTGGTAAGCTCCAGGTTCCAATGCTGCCAGGGCTTTACGCTGATAAACACAATTGTTAAAAGCACCATGGATGCCAGGGAAGCCCAATAGATTCTTAATCGGGTAATGTAGCGAAGCGACCTGTCTCGGAACTCTTCAGCATCATAGGAATCTAATGTGATGGCTATTTCGTAAGCGTTTGCCGACTCTTGGTAGAACTCTAGTTCGCGCAGGCAATGCCCAGTGATAATGAAGAATTGAATGTCGTCCTCAGTGACGGGCTTGCTCTTCGTTTCGGCGACAGTCTTTGGCAGGTCTAAGGTCTTCAACAACTCCAAGGTCTCAGCGTATTTTCCTGCTGTGTAAAGATCCCATGCTTTTTCGCCTAACACAATTTTTTCGAAGCGCCCCTCGTTCTTTCTGAGGCTCTTTAAACGGGCCTTGGCGTGAATGGCGTTCCTCGAATTGGGATGGTCCTTAAGGAAGCTCTCATACCAATTCATGGCCTTCTTATATTCACTGACGCGCTCCAGGCTCTCGCCAATTAAATAGCCCGCCTTTGAACGTTGGGCGGGGGTGTAATCTTTGCTGTTATAAATGAGCCGAAGCTTCTCTCGGGCGCTCTTATAGTCACCTTGACCGAAGAGCTTACTTGCTGCATCCAAATCGTCGCGACCACTCTCCTTCTCCTGGCCCATGGCCGGGGTCAATCCGACCACACAGGCCAAGATGAAAAGGCTGAGAATCTGTCGCACCTTTATCATGGGAGTTCCGAGAGCTTGTCGAACAGCGGCTTGATCGCGGCGATGAGGGAGCGCCGAACTCGGACCCGGTCTATGCTGTCCGGTGCAATGAGGTCATTGCGGACTTCAATCACAAGATAAGGGATGCCGTATTTCCTTCCGTGCCGGGCGGCGGCGTAGACGAGACCGTCCATGCCGCTGTAAGGTTCGTTTAAGACGCAGCTCAGACCATTCCTCCGAATACCATCGGAGAGCTCTTGGGCCCAATCTTCATTGTGCTCGTCATGGAGAATGCCGACATCTAGATGGCGTCGATCACAGGCTCCGAGAACAGGCGTAAAGCTGTGAATGCCAATAAGCATGAAGCGGTTGTGGCGCCGCTGAAACGCGGCGCAGCTCTCCGCGACAGCGTTGTGGTAGGCCTCATGCACGGCGAGGCGCTCGCGCTTCTCGTCCTCCGACAAATCCATATTACAAGAGTATTCTTGGCCATCGATGCGACAGCGAATGAGACCCGGGTGATCTGGGGGGCGATTGGCGTCGATGTAGAGGCGGGTAAAGTTTGTGCGAACTGTGGGGACTCCGAGTACTGATGCCAGGTCTATGAGCAGTCCTGCAGCCCCGGGGTCCCAACCATGATGCTCTCGCAGCCATTGACTCTCAAAGCCTTGTCCGACGCACTCTGGGGGCAGATTATAAGTCGCGTGCTCACAGGTGAGCAGCAGCGGCGGCGAGTCCGAATCTCCCATGGTTTGAATATACGGATGCCAGTCTTCAGTCATGCTCGTTTCTGCTGTTCGCAAGAGGACAGAAGCTCTGCGGGATCCCCAGGATAGAGGCCCCGCAGTCTTTCAAAACGGTCATTCAATAGATGAAAGAGTCGCGTTTCGATCCTGTGTAATCGTAAAACACAGTCTTCAACTCCGTGAAGAAGTTGAAGCCTTCGTCGGACATTTCCCGATCGCCAATTCCAGTGTTCTTGATTCCACCAAAAGGCAGCTGAGCCTCGCCCCCAATCGTGGGCTGATTAATGTGCACCATTCCCACTTCGATCTGATCAATGTAGCGCATGATCAAATTGGGGTTGCGACAGTAAAGGCTTGAGGCCAGTCCGAACTCGGAATTGTTCGCCGCAGCCATGGCTTCCTCAAAGTTCTTAACCCGGCATACGGAGAGCACAGGGCCAAAGACTTCTTCTTGGAAAATGCGCATGTCCACAGTGACGTTGTCGAAGAGCGTGGGTTGAACGAAGAAGCCTTTGTCCATTCCGTTGTCGGTCAGGCGGTCGCCGCCGCAAACCAGAGTGGCGCCTTCTTTTTTAGCGATCTCAATGTAGCTGAGGTCTGTGTTCATTTGTTTCAC
>JARGOJ010001120.1 GCA_029210225.1 Planctomycetota bacterium | reverse complement strand
GGAGAGAACAATTCCTAACTGAAAGACCAGGCTCCGCTGATCCGTGGGTTCTTCAAGGACATGCTCTGGGCTTTGGTAAAAGAGAATCTCCAGGTCCCAGCCTTGATTTTCGGGTATCGAGAGCCCATGGAACGATTCCAAGGCCATACTTGTATGCATAGCCTCGAAGAGATGAGTGCCAGGAATGTGCAATTCAATGTCTCCTTGATTGTTCACATAGAGATTGCGCGCTGGAACAAAGGACTGAGGGCAGAGTTCAACAGAGTGAGCGGCGGCGATAGTTCCCGCGAACTGACTTATCCGCGCCACAATTTCAGGGACCGGTTTTTCGAACAGCCTGACCTTGCTTAACAATTGGCCAGGAACTGGAACTTCATTGATTAAGAAGTAATGCTCGTCGCTTTCACCACAGGAAATCGGAACGATCAGTTTTGGAAGACGCTTTTCAGAAAGTTCCGTGAGCCTATGAAGATCGCTCACATCGGCCGGGGAATCTGTGTCTGAGGGGCGTCGAATCGTGATGTCAACTGTTCGACCGGAACAATGAATTCCAGTGAAATGCCTATTTGTAGAAGGATTGTTGTCAGGTTCTTTGCGCTCTTTGAGGACAAGGCAGTCTTCCCAAAAGAATGGATAAAGCTCGGAGTCGATGGCTCGTTCTTCGATGGTGCCTTGTCGCAAAAGGGCGCTGTAGTAACGCTCGCCGAGGATGGCATTGCTGGGATCGGCTTGATAGCTTCGTTCAAGATCGCGGAGTGTTGTATCGTGGTTCATGGTGACCTTGGAGGATTTGTTGATAGTCATGAATGAGGGTTGCAACGGATTTATAGCGGTCTTTTGCATGGGGAGCGAGGGCCGTGTCACAAATCGACTGGAGCTTATTTCTAAACTTCTGGGGAATACGAGAGCCTTTGTCGCTTTGTTCAAGGATTCGTTTTCTAGGTTCAAGTTGAAAAAAAGATGGCTTGCTTCCAGAGCGTCGAGTTCCTGAGATATCTTCGGTGAGCATTTCATATAAAAGCAAGCCCAATTGATAGACGTCTGACGCAACTCCAATGTCAGCGACCTTTGTATATTCGGGAGACTGGCATGCCAAATGACGTCTTGCGGCCTTCATAGTTGTTATGGGGGTGCTAGATATTCGGGACAAATGACTGTTGAGGAGAAGGGTCCATTCTTCGTCCCAAAACCAAAGGTGTGCTTTCCCTAAATCGGATATGAAAATGTTCTCCGCACGAATGGAGCCGTGGATGACTAACTCTTCATGAATGTCTTGACAGCTTTTAGCAATCTGTAAGAAGCTATCTAAGCGCCAAGCCAGACTCGGGGAGCGCTTAAGGTATTCGAGCAATCCTGTTCCTTGGGGACAGGCGCGAGCGACATAGAAACAATGATTGTCGAAACTGTCAAAGTCAACAACTTGAAGAATGGTTGAATTATTAAAGTCGGGGACCATTTGAATGTGACTGCTCAGCTCTGTCAGAAGACTGTATTGGCTGTCGTCTTGTTTGAGGGGGAACCGTCTCAATTGCACCGTTTTTTGCGAGTGAATGTTCTTCCCATGATAGCTTTTAACCGGGTAAGATCCGATTTGGTCAATGCACTCCTGCTTCTCTTCATAGAGATAGTAATCGCCAAACCGGGCCGGGAAAACAGTCTCTCTGAAGTCCATTTGAGGATAGGGAAGGGAGCCGTGGATTCTCAGATGAATCTGTTCGAATTGAGTTCTTAATCCTGAATCGTGAGGCTCAAGCAAGAGTCTTCTTTTTAGTCTTTCTAAGGATTGATCGCCACTCATAGCTTTTCAATAGGGCTTCTTATTCATGAACTTAATCATGGCCTGGCCAAAGGCGCGGCCAATCTTTGAGAATGTTAAGCAACTGCCGAGGTAGTGAAAGGGGTAGTCGCCGCCGACTTTATTCCATTCGTCAATATGCTTGCGCCAACCTTTCTTGAAGAGCTCGTGAGCTTTCTTATCCCAGAATTCGTCGGTTTTCACGAGAGCCACATTGCCTTGGAACTCTTTGAGCTTTAAGACTGCGGCCTGGGCGTCTTTGAAGCGTTGAACTTTGGCGTTGACGGTCTTGCCTCCCACTCCCATTTGGCCAATGACAAAGGGGAGGGTGGGGCTCTTCAATTCTTTGCGAAGATCTCGAATGAAATGAGCCATGGTCTTTGTGTATGCAGCGCTGAACTTCTTGTTAATCATGTCATTCCAACCTTGGAACCAGACAAAGCCAGCGAGCTCGTAACCTTGACCTTTGTAGCCAGGGACATAGCTCTTTAAGTCTTTGAGCACGGCATGGATTTGCTCGATCATTTTGGTGTAGTACGGGCCAGTCTCCCCCGCGCTTGGGGGGCGGAAATCTTTGGCTAGGCTCTTGCCGCCCCAGGAGGTTTTGATAATGAGGACCCGTTCTTCGCAATGATTCCCGAGGACATGGCCGAATTCTAATTCGGGACCATAGCGGCTCTTATCGGAGCCGTAGCCGACGGTGAGCGGGCCTTTTCGTTCAAAGTAAGAGATGGAAACATCAGAGCGTTTCACCCAGGCGCCATCTCTTTTGAGATGAGCAAGCAAGTCGGCGTTCTTCGGGTCTTTGATTTGATGTTCGAGGACCGAGATCTTCGCCTTCCCTTGCATATTGGATTGGCCGGCAAGGACAAAGACCTTCACTTTGCCCGGAGCGGTCTTTTGGTCATCGGCGAAGCACGGGAGGATTCCGGTGGCAAGGGAGCAAAAAAGCGCCAGGCTTAGGATAAGGACTCTTTGTGGATGGGGCATAGGGGCTCCCTTACTTTTCTATCGCCGACTCAGTGTGTCAAAGTCTGG
>JARGOJ010001119.1 GCA_029210225.1 Planctomycetota bacterium | reverse complement strand
GCTGCTCTTTGCTCCCAAGCTAAGTTTTCCCAAGCTTCTTTGGCACCAAGAGCTCTTATCAACGGGTTAATGACTTCGCGCTTCTTGAGTTCGATCCTGGGGGCGACTTTTTTTAACGTGAAGACCGCGAGGACACGAGGACCATGACTCTTATCGTTCAGCGCACGTATAAGAATTGGAATGTCATTCTTATCTCTTAATCCTAGTTTACCTAAGGCATGAATAGCCAAGCAACGGATTCCCTCGTCCTCGTCTTCGAGTAGACGAGCCCACTGAGAAAAGCTCTTCCCTTTAAACGTTGCAAGCTCAGATCTCTTTTCCTGAGCCTCGGCGACGGCGCCACAAAAACAAAGTGTAGACAATAAGATCAGGTGGATGACTTTCATGAGTGTCCTTCATATCTCCGGTGAAGGGGTCATCCTAGGGATCCTATGCCAAATATATTCAAACAAATGTTTTAAAAGATTGGCCATGGGCTTTACTACCAGTGAGTTACTTCTTTCCCGCTGTTCTTTTGTATGAGGGCTCGGCTAATTTGGGATCCAGATTTTGGCGGGAAAGCCAGATTTACCGTAGTCTTTTTATGAGTTGGGAGAATAGAGAAGGGGCAAGCTTTTCCAGCCGGAGAATGAGGTCGTTCTTAGCCTCAAATGTCTTTCTTAGGAGTTCTTGCGCCGGTCTTCTTGGACTTGTCGAGGAAGCGTTTGCGCTGGCTAAGAATGCTTCGAGAGACGAACTCCGCCGAGGTCATGGCGGTCTGTGTCAGTCCGTAATCCATATCCGCGCTCGCCTCTTCGACCTTCTTAAACTGCGCCAAGGTCGCCTCAGATGCTCCTTTACTCTTCGCATAAGAAGACGCCTTGCTCTTTTGCTTCGCGCTCCGGGTCTCGGCGCGTTGTAGGTAAAAGTGCGAGATCATATGGTAGACAACGCCTTCACCATGATGAAACTTGACCAATACGGCGTCTTCGCCGTAACGTTTGCCTAGCTCCTCCGAGCGGATCAAGACCTCGACCTTGGTCTTGTCGAGGATTCGGATTGGATAGGAGGCGTCTTCGAGCCACCAGACCGGGTTCTCTTCTTCGTCAATGAAGCCAGCGAGCACTGGGTCGTCTTTGTCGAGTACTTGGATTCCAACGACTTCGTCCTTCGTTGCCCGCCTGTTGTATTTCACGTAGCGTGGGAAGGCGACTTGGAGAACCGTCTTCAAGGCCCAGTCAGTGCTGATCATCTGCCCCCCGTTTCGGACAAACTTTTCGAGAACAAAGGCCGACTCAAGAGGGAAGTCACGACCACAGTTGACGAAGACGGTTTGGTCGGGGCGAAGCTCTTGGACCGGGAGGGCGTTGGGAAAGGTTGTGAGAAAGGGGATGTTCAGGTTCTCAAGGACCAGATGAATGTGGTCGTAATCGCCATTGACGACTAGGACATCCGACGCCTTCAGACCATCGAGCAAGGCTAAGTTCTCGTCGTCTTCTGTTTCAAGGCGGTCTCTGAGGAGGTTGTTGACGAGGCCGTAGGCTCTTTGAATTCGTTCGCTGCCGGCCTTCGTGCCGCGGCATGATCGGATTTGATTGAGCGACTTCGTCTCCAGCAGATCCTGCTCAAATCCCTTCTCTTTGTGTATATCGGCGAGGGACTTGGTGTCGAGGACATCCTCGGGATGCTCTTTCTTACTCTCGGCGAGATTGATAGAGAGCTTTGGTGAGCTGGCTTTAGGAGCGACTTTGGTCTTATTGAGAGACTCGTTTAAGGACTGGCTCTCGTCGGCTTCAGCGGCCGACTCAAGACCTTGCGAACTCTCGGGGTCCGAACTCTCGGGGTCCGAACTCTCGGGGTCCGAACTCTCGGAGTCCGGGGTCCGAGCGGTGCCTGTCTCTATCTCTGAGTCTTTGGAGTCTGCATGAGAGTTCTCTGAAGCTTGCGCCTCGGGCTTCTCAGAGGCTTGGGAATCCGAACTTGTTGGAGTATCGGTATCTATAGAAGGCTTTTCGGACAGCGCCTCTGGCAACGTCTTATCGGAGCCTTTCTTATCGTCGGCCTCCGACTTTGAGGACCCCGCTTCAGCGCTCATATTCGACCTGCTACTCTACGGGTAGCTTCAAGCTGACCCATTGCCCTAAGGCATCAAAAAAGAAACCGACGGTTCCTCCAGAGACAACACCAATGTAACCCCGAGAAGAAGAATAGGAATTCGTCGATGCGACGACCTTGAACTTAAAGGGGGAGATAACTTTTTTTCCGGTAAAAACGAGGGGGAGGTCGACGCGGCGAACGACGTCCGTCTTTGCTGAGTTGACGCTCCGCATCAAAACTGGGGTGCCCGCCAAGTATTCGTAAAGCCCAGGATTTCCCTTAAGACCTTTGACCTTTAACTCCAGGTCATAGCGCTCGCCCACTTTAAGGCTCTTCACGACCTGACCATTGAGGGTGACGACTAACTCCGCCTTACTGTCTTTACCTTGCGCTGTAACCGTTGCAGGGGTCAGGGTGGTCTTGCCACCATTCTTTTCCGCGAGGCTCTTCAAGAAGTCTCGGGCCTTTTGTTTTGGTTCGCCCCCAAAATAAGGGATATCGCCATTTTGAAAGACATGAGTGTGAATAATGGCCTTCTTGCGGTTCATCTTTTTAATGTTGGCGAGGAGCTCGTCGTAGCTTGCACCGGGGGCGCTTCGGTCAATGCCATCGGTGAATATGTGAACGACTTTTGGGTTTGCTTTCAGGACTCGCCGCAACGCATTCTCTAAGTCGCTTCCGGACCGTTTTTTCACAGTGATTCGTTTAAGCGCGCTTGCGAACACACGGGCTTTACTCGGGACCACGTTCTCGTAGT
>JARGOJ010000064.1 GCA_029210225.1 Planctomycetota bacterium | reverse complement strand
CCCATTCCTCCCTCACCAAGCTTCTCCAAGAGCTTGAAGTCAACGCGAGCATGGGGAGAAAAGTCGGGATGCTCTTCCTTGATCTTCTGATAAGCCGCCTCAATCTCTAGCAGCTCAGAATCCTCTGTTTTAGAAGGGCTCGCTGGTGATGTAGGGGAACTACCGGGAACCAAAGTCGCTTTAGAGTCGGCTTCAAGGAGTAATTCTCGGCGCAGTTGCATGACTTGTGGGGGACTGAGCATGAGGGCGTGGAGTAGGAATTCAAGGAGGTCTGGATAGGAGGGGCGGTCGGGATGGCTTATGGCCATCTGGAGGCGCTCGGCGGGAATCCAGCCCTTGTTGAGAATGGCTTGAGCTTGTCTTTGATTCCTATCCATATCTCGCTCACAGAGTTTGCGCAATTCTGTCACTTTACAAGAAGACACAAAAAAAACCTGCCGAATGGCAGGCTTTTTTGTCAGAAATAAGAAATTGGATTCTTACTGAACAGTTCCTGAAGCGAAGAAAACAGTCGCTTGCTGTTGCATCGCAGTTGTTTGGACGGGACTTGCAGTTGGACTGAAGCCAGATCCGTGAACAGCACCATTACCATATTGAAGAATGAAGCTGCCAGTTTGTGGATTGGCAGGGCCAGCGGTCATTGCTGCCCGTCGCACACCGGTTGAGAATTGAAATGGCTCATTGATAGTGAGTGTGTTCATTGGATTATTGGGATCAGGGATCACTGTTCCGGCAGTTGCGACTTCGGCAAAGGTTGCGCTTCCGACTTCGACGCCTTTGGCTAGATAGCTGTTAGCGCGGTTGGGCACAACGGTATCTCCTAGAACGAACTGGAACAGGACGGTTGGAGGAGCAGCGCCACGAAGGTTGTTGAGCATTGGCAGGGTTGCGTTTTGTGGTGAAAGCAAGCGTGAAGCAAAAGTGCCTGGATCAACACAACCAAGGGCGGTGCCAACGAAGATATTGAAGGTGTCGCGAATCCCTGAGTTGATAGATAAGGGGACAATGGTGCCAGCCAATGGAACTGCATTTCCAATCGCGAGAATCAAACCATCCAAGGTTGGTGAGATTTCTGCGCTCTGAGTGGCAACAGTTGTTAGTGATCCACCAGGAACGTTCAAGACGGCCCGACCGATATTAGGCTCAATAGCAGTGAGTGTTGTGCCAAGAATTCCGCCAAGGCTGAGTCCAAAGTAGTTGATATTCGTGGCATCGAAGTTCAAGGCAGCCGAGCTTGGATCGAATTCGACAGCGGCGTTGCTGAGGGCGACGACAAGGCTGAGTTGATCAGCGATTGTCTGTTTGAATTTGGCCGCTGTGCGGTATGGGAAGCTTGGATTCAAGAATGGATCGGGAAGGTTTTGGCCTCCAGCGACCGGGTCCAGCTTTGTGGAATTGCCACCGTCGAAGGCTTGGCGAGCGCCGTGTTGGTATACGTCGATGCCGATCACGGCGAAGCCTGCACTACAGAAAGAATTGGCAATCGCAAGGATATCTTCTTTTTGGCGAGAGAAGCCGTGCTGCACGATAACGACAGGATAGCCATTGGCAGGTTGAGCTGTCGCAGGAATGAGCAACAAGTATGGCAAGCGGTTTGTCGTAAAGAGTCCACCGTTTGCGTCTGTTAAGACCGTATTGAAGTTTGGATTCGTCATGCTGAAGACTTGGTTACCGTCAACTGCAGGAAACTGTCTCAGTAGATTTGTCGAGCTGTTAAATGGAGTTGCTGCTGCGGCAATTTGAAGAGTGTTTCCGTTTGGCACGTTGGGAGCAGCAATCGTGACCGCTCCAGACCCGAGGAACCTTTGGTTGAATCCTAGAGCGGTGGTATTCGTCGGATCAACTGGATTCGTGAGAAGAGTGGGTGTTGAAACGAAATTCGGTGTTGTTATGAAACCGAGAACAGCTCGTCCAATGGCGCTTGTTGGAATTCCTGGGAAGGCGGCCATGAGTGCTGTTTGTCCGGTGAGGACTGTCGGGTCGTCGTTGTTAGGATCGGTGGGGGCTTGGTCTATGGTGTCAAAGCCATTGGTAGGAGCAGTGCTGATGCCGTTGGGTTCGTTGACACCGATGGCTTCGCTTGCTGTTCCGCCGATAGCTGTTCTATCAACGTTGACGTTTCCATTAATAATGCTGCGTAGCAAGACGAGTGGTTGAGTATCGTCGCGGACAGTGAACTCGAAGTAAGCCAAGGTGTTAGAGCGACCGAAGTTCGCGATTCCGAGGCTCGTGGCCAATCGTGTTGAGACCAAGCCAAAGCCGAGGGCCGTGTCATTGATATAACGTGTCACAGCGGTTTGTTCTGCAGCTGGAAGGACAGTGATATCGCCGTTGCGAATGGCGGTGTATTGATTGGAAGGAAGAATAGGGCCATTGCGCTTTGTGCGAAGGCTGCCGTTGTCAAGAACGACGACGGCGAAAGTCCGGCGACCTAAAGGATCGAGGGCTGAAGTGCGGAAGGGCGCTTGAGGCGTGATTTTCAGCGAATTCGCAGGGATGTTGAGCTGTGGAGAGTTGAGGGCCACAGGCACAAGGGTTGTTGACGAGGTTGGTACTCCGGCGTCTGTCAGGAAGACAGGTGGAGCAACGGTGGCTCCAGCAGTGTAAACAGGAACACCTAGCTCAAAGACCAAGATCGCGTTTGTATTGTCAACGGATTCTGGATTGAGGTTGTCAATGTCCGAGCTGTTATTTGAGAAAGGGATACGAATATCAGTGGTCGCAGCCCAAGCGTTTTGCGCGCCGGTGGCGAACTGATTCAAGAAAGCAGCATTGGCAACTTGAGTCGCGGTGAAGCCTCCATCGTTGGTGTTGACACCTGTTGGCCCCAAGGCTGCTTGAGCTGTAGGACCTGCGAGGAGCGGTGCCCCCACTGCGTTGACGAAGGAACGATCAAGATATTGATCGTTCGGGAAGACGTGGTTCTCGACACGTGCGGCTTCGACTTCGAAGAGTAGAACAGCGCTGCCGCCCTCATCGATAGAGTCAGAGTTATTTGGCGTACAGCCGACCAAGGAAGCGAGGCCTAGGGCCCCTACTACAAGCCATTTTGTGGCAATTCTCATAAATTCAATCCCTTTCAACGAAAACCGTTGATACCGCCCTTCGGTTATCGGGTTCTTTTCGCCGCTTTCTTAGGAACGCAACAATATATCTATTGTGTGAGCCTAACGCGACGATTTCCTCGATTCTCAAAGAGAAAATCCAAGCATCCGATGGAGCCCGGGCAAAGTCCATATCTTTGGTAGATCGGCTCAATCAAGGAGAGGAGTTTACTGATAGGAGTGGAAAAGTGGAGGAAATTTTTAGCGGATGGAAAAATCTTTGCCCCCCTCATGTCTCAAATCGAGGGTGATGATCTCGGTGCCAGCCTCGATTAAGTCACTCTCGGCTGGCATGAAGCCGAAGGCGGAGATTCCCGACATGGACCGGAGCATCCCCGATCCTTGTTTTTTAATAGGATGAAAAGAACCATTCTCGTACGTCCCTCGAACGACGTGTAAGCGCCCGGGTCTTTTCGGGTAGGGCAACCCCAGGGGCACCCGAACTTGCTTAAGAAATGGTCTCGGGTGACCTTGTAAGGCTTTGATCAAGGGTCGGCCAAAGAGCTCGAAGGACACCATGGTCGACGCGGGGTTTCCTGGTAAGCCCAGGAAAATCGCCCCAGACTTCAAGGTCCCGCATAAAACCGGCTTGCCAGGCTTCATGCTGACTTTCCAGAACTCCCGAGTCCATCCCCGCTCTTCAAGGACCGGCTGGATCAAATCGTGATCTCCCACGGAGACCCCGCCGCTCGTTAAGACCACATCGTAGCGCTCGGCCTGGTCAAAGGCTTCGTGATGGGCTTCTTTGGTGTCAGGAACGATGGCCAGCTGGGTGGCCTCGCCTCCAGCCCTTCGTACCAGGGTCGCGAGGGCCAGGCCGTTGGAATTAATAATCTGTCCGGGGCCGGTCTTCTCACCGATATAGCGTAGCTCATGCCCGGTTGAGACTATGGCGACCCGAGGCTTCCGCCTGACGAGCACTCCTGCGTGGCCACAAGAAGCCAGCAAGGCGAGCTCTCCGGGGGTCAGGACTGTGCCAGCCGGAACAAGCAAGGTTCCGTCCTCAACGTCGCTACCCCGGCGGCGAATATGCTGGCCTTCTTTCACGGCCTCAGGGGCCCGAATGGTCATCTTTGGACCGTCGCGCTCGACTTCTTCTTGCATAATGACCGCCGTGCACCCCGGGGGAATGGCGGCTCCGGTGAAGATTCGCAGACACTCTCCCGGGGCTAGTTTTTGCTCAGAGACGGAGCCGGCGGGGTTTTCTCCGATGACCTGAAGCTCTTTGCCAGGGACTCCATCCTCGAAGCGTACGGCGTAGCCATCCATCGCGGAGTTGTCGAAGGGAGGAAGGACCCGGGCGCTTCGTGTGTCGCGGGCGAGGACGCGATTATCGGCCTGCTCCAGGGGACACCACTCGGCCTCCAAGGGTTGTTTGACTAGGGAAAGAACGCGCTGTAACGCCTCGTCGATAGGAAGCATATCAGGCCTTTCTTGAAAGGAAATCATTCAAAGCTTAGGGTTCTGTGATAGGACATACGTCGATGTCTTCATCCCAATTCCCCGAGCCTTAAGAGAAATTTATGAGCGATGCTGAGGTCATTATTTACACCGATGGAGCCTGTAAAGGAAACCCCGGCCCGGGAGGTTACGCTGCGGTTCTTCGAAAAGGAGAGCATGAACGAGTGATCACTGGGTGGGATGGAGAGACGACGAACAACCGTATGGAGCTTCTCGCTGTCATTTCAGCCCTTGAGGCTTTGAAGCGTCCCTGCTCCGTTGCGGTCTTCTCCGACTCAAAGTACGTTTTAGATGGCATCACTCGCTGGATTAAAGGTTGGCAGAAACGGAACTGGAAAAAAGTCAAAAACGTCGACCTTTGGAAGCGTTTGTTGGAGGCGGTTGAGGGACACAGCATCGATTGGAACTGGGTTCGAGGGCACTCTGGGGACCCGGGCAACGAACGCGCCGACAAATTGGCGTCGGAAGCAGCAGAGATTCAAGGCCACCCTTACGAATAAGCGCCCAAGAAAAAAAGATCTGGCTCTTTTATTGTAGCTCCAAGCCCAATCTCTAAACTGAGGCCATCTAAAGATCTCAATGAAGAGGCTGACATGAAAAAAAGTATCGCCGACCTCGGACCACTGCAGGGTAAGAGAGTCATCATTCGCGTCGATTTCAACGTCCCTTTGAAGAATGGCGAGGTCCAGGACGACTATCGCATTCGCTCATCGATCCCGACGATTCGCAAGGTCATCGATCAGGGGGGGCGGGCGATCCTCATCAGTCACCTCGGGCGTCCCAAGGGCGAGAGAGACGCGAGTCTAAGCCTGGCTCCTGTGGCGGCGCGCTTGGAGGACCTGCTCCAACGCCCAGTGACCTTTGTCGCCGACACAATCGGGGACGAAGCCCAAAAAGCAGTGACCTCAATTATCGATGGAGAAGTCCTGGTCCTTGAGAATCTCCGCTTTGATGCTCGGGAGAAGAGCAACGACCCTGAGTTTGCCGACGCTCTCGCAGCCCTCGGCGATGTCTTTGTCTCCGATGCCTTCGGCACCTGTCATCGGGCTCACGCCTCTGTCTGCGGGCTCCCAGCACGCTTACCCTCCGCCGCTGGGGATGTGATCCTCAAGGAGATCGAAGAGCTGTCTCCCTTGTTAAAAGATCCTCCTCGGCCCTACGTCATGGTCCTTGGGGGGGCGAAGCTCTCAACCAAGATCCCCTTGCTCAAGAACATGCTCGGCAAGGTCGACGCGATTCTTGTCGGGGGCGGCATGGCCTACACGCTCTTGAAGGCTCAGGGGCGTAAAGTCGGGACCTCTCGGGTCGACGACACCATGATTGAAACCGCCCAGGAGATCTTGGAAGAGCTTCGGAATAAATCGAGAGAGGGAGGCACGACCATGATTCTCCCTGTCGACAATGTCTGCGCGAAGGGCATTGACGATGTCTCAGGCTTCGTCGTGAGCCCTGGGGATTTGCCCGACGATCGCATGGGTTTGGACGTGGGTCCTGAGACCCTGGCGAAGTTTGTGGCGGTCCTGAGAAAAGCAAAGACGGTGTTCTGGAACGGACCCCTTGGTGTCTTTGAGAACCCACCCTTTCACCTGGGAACAGAGTACATCGCGACCTATCTGGCGCACCGCAATGAGATCACTCGAACGATTGTCGGAGGCGGTGACAGCGCGGCGGCGGCTCGTCAGCTCGGCATCGCCGACCGTATGGCTCACATCTCAACCGGAGGCGGGGCGTCTATGGAGTTTCTTGAAGGTCAGTCTCTTCCTGGTTTGGATGCTCTCCCAGAGAAGTAAGCCAATCCCTTCGTTGCCCCAAGCCCGATTCCTGTTAAACACCGTGTAAAGAGGTTTTGCCCAATGATTCAGAGACCCGCGTTGATCGCGCCGAGTATTCTCTCTGGAGATTTTGCCCGCCTGGCGGATGAGTCTCGAGAGTTGAAGAAGCAGGGGGCGGATTGGCTTCATGTCGATGTGATGGATGGCCACTTTGTGCCAAACATGACCCTCGGGCCCTGTGTTGTTTCGTCGTTGAGGAAGGCGACGGATCTGTTTTTGGATTGTCACCTCATGATCTCCGATCCTGGTTTTTACGCTCCGAAGTTCGCCGAGGCCGGAGCGGACATGGTGACCTTTCACATCGAAGCCATCGATGACCCGGCTCCTCTGATCAAAGAGTTAAAAGAGAAGGGGACCAAGGTTGGGATTGCGGTGAAGCCGGGGACCGATTTAAAGAAGACCTTAGAGTACGCCAGCGACCTCGATTTGATCTTGGTTATGACGGTGGAGCCGGGCTTTGGTGGTCAGAGCTTCATGGCGGACATGATGGACAAGGTGAGAGAGGCTCGGACGAAGACCGGAGACCATGTCCATGTTCAAGTGGATGGAGGCCTTAACCCAGAGACGACGGTGACTGCGGCGAACGCTGGGGCGAATGTGATTGTCGCCGGGAGCGCGATTTTCAAGGCGCCGGATCGGGCGGCGACCATCGCGAGTCTTCGCCAGGCGGTCGAGCTGGCGGCGCTCTAGGGTGCTATCCCAAGGCTAAGAAGTCTTTGAGAATGTTGATAAGAAGGTCGGGATGTTCGAGGTGGCACATGTGTCCCCCGGGCATTTCGGCCTTCTTTACGTTGGGGATCTCGTCGACCCAGCTTGGGAATTCTTTGACGACGCTTTCGGTGCCTCGGGCGACGAGGGTCGGGCAGGCGATTTTCTGGGCGTGGACGCGGACGATGTCTTCGCGAAAGACGATGGGTTCTCGTCCTTTGTGTTTGGGGTCGGCTTTGAAGCGGACTTGTCCGTCGTCGAGTTCCTTGAGGCCCCGGAGTCCCCAGGCTTTGAGAATATCGGCGGGGACATTTTTGTGGACGGCTTTTAGGCGTTTGAGGGCGACCTCGATGGACTCGTAGACTTTGGGTTCTTCGGGGTCTCTTTGTTGGGCGGCGATCCAGCTGCGAATGCGTTCCGGAGATTCTTTCGTTTCGTCTTTGATGCCGAAGCTTTCAAGGACGATGAGTTTTTCGATTTGGTCTGGGTATGTGCCGGCGTAGAGCAGAGCAATGAGGCCGCCCATACTGTGACCCATGAGAATCACGCATTCGGCTTCGAGTTCTTTGATGAGGTTGGCGATATCGAGGAGGTGAGCGGTGAAGTGGTAGCGTCCGTGGGGGATATGGTCGGAGTCGCCGTAGCCGCGGCGATCGAGGAGTACGACGGGGTGTTCCTTGGCGAGGGTGGGGACGAGGGGGCCGAAGGTGCCGCCGTGGTCGAGGAAGCCGTGGATGCAGATGATGGGTGTTTTTGTGAGCTCCTGAGAAAAGATTTCATAGTGAATATTGAGGTTGAAGCTTTGGAAAAATTGGGACTTGCTGGCCATGGGCCTCCCTTGGGTCGGATAAAAAGTGAGGAATTTCGGTGGCTAACGATTTTGACAAGAGGAGAAAGAGCCGAAAAATAATAACAGTTGTGGTTCTAGGAATTTAAGGGCGCGGTCGCTTGACAGGCGATAAAAAGCGCGATTATATTCCTAAAGTTATTAGGGTTACCGTGCAGTTGTTGGCTTGTTCGTGTATAACTCAGTGAATGCGCTCTGTGTAATCAATGTGGTACATGGGGTTTCGAATGAGTGTCAGCAATTTAGAATTTAAGAGAGTGAGCTGGTGGGCTGGCTACAAAATTGGTCAGACAGTAGGAAGTTAAGCGCCGCTCGTGCCGACATGCTGAAGGCTCGTTCTCCTTGGAGCATCAACGAGTTTGTCAGTGTTGCAATCGACCTCAATAAAGCCGAGGAAGGGTTGCAAGAGATACAGGCGGCGATTAAAGAGTTTCCAAATTCCGAGTGTCTTCAGACCGCGTACCGGAGCCTAATTAAGAGGCAGTCCGAAGAAGAGATACGGCGCAACCGCGAAGAGTTGAAGAGCGGTGCGAACGGTCTTGTGTACTATAAGCTCGCTCAGCTTTATAAGCAGTGTGGGGATTACGATCAGGCGATTGAGTTCTCACGAAAGGGAACTCGTCTTTATCCTGATTTCGAGGGTAATTACATTATCCTCGGGGGCATTCGCTACGAGCGTTTTCAGCGAGATTTGAGGTCGACGGATGGTTTGAGAGCGATTGAGCTCTTGGAGAAAGCCTCCGATCTTAACCGCGAGAACTACCGTCTTTTGAAGCAGCTTGCAGAGATTTACTTGGCGATTGGCGCGAAGGATTTGGCCATTGTCAAGTTGAACGAGATCTTGAGTTTCGCTCCTGATGATAGTGAGGCCTTGAAGCTTTTGGGTCAGGCCCACAAGTTAAAGACGACTCGCAAGGGCGGAATCAAAGAGATCTTGACGGAGTTCGAGCGTCGCGCTGAGCTCCATGACAAATTAAAGAATCAGGGTATTGGTCCTCGGGGTCAGCGTTTCTTGCGGAACGCGTCCTTGCTATACGAGAAAATCAAGACATTAGAAGAGCGTGTGCCAGGCTTTCAGCGGGTTGTTGTTTTGAGTCCTCAGAGTCGCTTGTTGGCGGCTCATCCGAATGACAATGAGAACGAGCGCTACGTGACCGCATTGAAGGACTGTTTTGAAGCAGGCCTTGATTGCAGTCTTCGAATGGATATATCGACCTTTGAAAAGGGCCTCTTTGAGACTGAGAATGGTTTGGTTTATTTGTTGGTCTTTGACCGACTTCAAATGGGACTGTTTTGTTCGAATCAGATGAGATCAGATCGTTTGATTCAGGAAATCCACAAGTTTTTAGAGCACGATTTGTATATTTAGGGCTCTAAGAACTGGGATGAGTGCAGAATGATCAAAGACTTTTGAAGTTTGCGTGAGATTCTTCATGGAACCTTGTCTCATAATTAGAAAGCCGAGAAAGTAAGAAGAGATGCAGGAGATTCTGGATCGGCTCAATCAAGTTGCCGGGATCAAAGGAAGTATGGTCGTCACAACCGCAGGATGGGTTGTGACGGATGCTTTGGGGCCTGAGCTCGAACAGGAAACCGTCGCAGCTGTTTCCTCCCATATGGTCAAAGTTTCTCGCAATATGCTAGAATCACTGGACCGTGGAGATTTCAGCCGCTTTACATTGACGTCAAGACACGGCCGAATGATCTTCGTAAGCTTAAAAGCAGGTTATTTAGTCGTGATCACTAAGATGGACATTAAGCTTGGTGATATCTTGATTGAAATAGACAGCGCGGCGCGTAGGATAGAGAGAAGTTGAATCAATAACAAACGCTTGGGAAATGACCGTTAAGTAATGAAGTAAGAGTGACGATAACTTAGTTTACAGTGGAAGCACTTTTGAACTATTTCGGAACTCAGATCTTATTATTAGCTGTGATTTCTGCTCGAATAGCGATTGAGGCGCTTGTTTGAGTTTTCAAAGTGTTTTTGGCAGGGGGCATTGACCATAAATGGTTCAAATCAATTTCGCTAAACGTGAAATCAACTGCAAACTGGTCTATTATGGACCAGGTCTCTCGGGGAAAACTACAAACCTCGAAGTTGTTCACAAAAAAGCACCGGCATCAAAAAAAGGTGAACTGACGTCCATTGCGACGGAGGGTGATCGAACACTATTTTTCGATTACATGCCTTTGGAACTTGGCCGCGTAGGCGGTATGAACACCAAGTTTCAGCTATATACCGTTCCAGGTCAGGTCTACTACAACGCAACCAGAAAGCTCGTGCTGCAAGGCGCGGACGGCGTGGTCTTTGTTGCAGACTCTCAACCTGAGAAAATGGAAGAGAACAAGGAGAGCTTCCAGAACCTGGAAGAAAACCTCCAAGAGCAAGGCTTGAACCTCGCCGAAATTCCCCTGGTTCTCCAGTGGAATAAACGCGACCTGCCGAACGCTTCTCCTCCAGCGCATCTCGATAAAGAGATGAATAAATACAACTCTCCCACCTTTGAAGCTGTCGCTGTGACCGGGGAAGGCGTCTTCCCCACACTCAAAAAGCTTGCTCAAATGGTGCTGGAGAAACTCAACAAAGAGTACGGCCTCCAAAATCAAAGTGGTGGCCCGAAAAGTGGTGGAACCGTTCAAAGGGCTGAAGCGCCAACTAAAAAAGCTCCTCCCCCTCCACCACCACCGCCGCCGCCTCCTCCCCCTCCTCCCGAGCGGCGAGTGGAAGCTGCACCGCCTCCTCCACCTCCTCCACCTCCTCCACCAAGGCAAGAACCAGCCCCCGTTGCACAGCAACAACCGGCACGGTCCTCAGGTGGAGTCGTTGTGGGAACCATCGGTGGCACAAACGCCAACGCTGGTGGTGGCGGTGGTAGCAAAGTCGGAATGATCATTGCCGTCGTTGTCATTATCGCCTTGATCGCCGCTGCTGTCGTGTTTGGCACAGGCATTCTTAACAAGTAAACTGAAAGCCCTGCCGGTCCATGTCTTGCATGGACCGAGGATTCAAAGATACGGGAAGTGAGGCGGCTTATGGGTGACACCGACCAAAGACTCAAGAGTCGGAGACTTGTTTTCTATCAGGACGACGTCGATAAAATTGATAAAGCCCTGATTAACTACCAGACGCTCTCCAAATCAAAGTGCAATATCCTCGTTGACATCGAAGGTCACGCTGTGACCAAAGTCGGTGATACCGAAGGAATCGATCTCGAAACCATCGCTGCTCTTGTTGCTGCATCCTTCGCAGCAACTAAAGAAGTCGCGAAAATCCTTGGACAGACCGAGTTTACAACCCTCACTCACCAAGGAAAAGTTGAGAGCATCCAACTCACATTGATTGGACAGCGGACCATTCTCGCGACAATCTTCGACTCTAAAACGACCATCGGTATGGTCATGTTCTACACCAAAGAACTAGTCGAACGACTTGTCGTTATCTTCGACGAGATTGGCAACCGGAAACAAGAGATCCGCTTCGAAGAAGGCTTCGGAAATGACGTCTCCGACGTTCTCGACGACCTCTTCGACGACTAAATCTCAAGAGTTCATTACGATTCACGCAAAGAAGACGGCCAAGCGCCGTCTTCTTTGCGTTTTTCATTTCCCCCTGTGGCAACAACGCAAGAAACCTGTGGAGGGGCAAAGGACACCGGGTTGTCCGGCGTGTGTTTGCCTCGGATTTATTGAATGCCCAGGAACGGAACCAAATCCAAAGAAGGCCGGGCAATCCGGTGGCGTCACGCCCCTACATGGCCAATCATATGACCCACAGCCCACAGCAACGCGAAAAAAATGTAGGGGCGGACCCTGTGTCCGCCCAGGATTTGGTGTTTGCCCAGAATTTGGTGTTTGCCCAGAATTTGGTGATCGCCGGGATTTATTGTTCGTCGGTGAATCAATCCAAATCCAGGGCAAACACAGGGTTTGCCCCTACGGGCCAATCATATGACCCACAGCCCACAGCAACGCGAAAAAATGTAGGGGCGGACCCTGTGTCCGCCCAGGATTTGGTGTTTGCCCGGGATTTGCTGTTTGGGATATCACCCTTGCTCAGACCTTATCGTCCAAGATCTCGACGCAGCGTCCAAAGGCGACGGCTTTACTGCCGAAGCGAATGACAACCCGACTGAGATAGGGTAAATCGGCGGCCTGTTCAAGGGCGACCGGACGATGGGCCGTTACTCTCATGCGGCCCCAATCTCCTGCGGAGATGGTGTCGTATTCGCCTTGCATCCATTCGCTCTCCGATTGGAAGCGATAGGCCATGATCTCTTCAATGGTGATGGTGACGTGGTCGAGGTGAGCGTGCATCACCCATTCTTCACCAACGCGAACGCTGATCTTTGAATCGAAGACCGTCAATTCGACGATGAAAGTCTGCGCGGTGTTTGGCGGATGCTCAACGGTGCCGATCACGATGCCGCGGCCTTTGAAGATGTCTCTGAGCCCGCCATCAACGGACATTCGTGAGAGGGCGACCCCGACGAGCTGCCGGGGCTTCCCTTCGGGGATGGGAATGCCCGGGGTGGCGATGTGCCCACGGGTCAATTCTATAGAACGAACATCGGCGGTGACTTGCTTCCCCATCTCTCTGCTGACGGGCTCGAAGACAAGCTTGGTTCCAGGAGTGATGCTACCGGTCTCGACTAAGGCGGTGATGCACTTGCCGATTCCGGGGACGTTGTCGTAGGCATCCGTTGGGTGGACGACTGCCCTCATGGGAGTGGCTGGACGAATCTTCTCGAAGTCGAGGGTGTTCATGAAGTCTTCGAAGGTCGGGCCCTTGAACCAATCGATTCGGCGATATTGACGGAGCCCTTCCCCAGCTTCCATGATGTCCCGGCCCGATTCATAGGCTGAGGTTGGGAAGAAGACGACTTTGCTATGGTCGATGCCGAAGCTGTCGAGCTTTTGGCGAATGTCGTCGACTAAGACCTCGTAAACATCCTTGGAGTAATCGACGCGGTCCATCTTCGTCACGCTGACGCCGAGGAGAGGGATTTGGAAGCCGACGAGGATACGGAGGATTTGTTCGGTGACCGGGCGAATGCCGTTGTTTGCGGAGACGAGCAAAAGAGCGCCATCGGCTTGGAACATGCCGAGGAAGAGGTTGTTTGTATAGTCTGCTTGGCCCGGTGTATCTATGGCTGTGATACGGCGGTCTTGGAGGTTGAAGCGAATGATGGCGGTCTGATAGGTGATTCCCCGGGCGGCTTCCGAGGCGGCTTTGACTTTCTTGGAACGAAAAACGAGGTTGGCGAAGACGTAGCTCGGGTCTTTTCCTGCTTTGGCGGCTTCTCTCGCAAGATCGAGTTGCTTCTGAGTGACCATTTCAAATTCGGTCACAGCCTTCCCGATCAGGGTCGACTTCCCATGCCCTGCATGGCCACAGACAGCTAGGTTGATATCTTGCATTGCTTATTGATCTCTCTACGACATCCTATCCCAAAACAGTGTGTCAGCATCTTTTTATTGTGCCTATAAGTCCTTCTCAAGAAATCTCTTACCACAATTATGCGGATGGGGTTTCCTAAATGGGGACGATTATTGGCGTAGGGCTCGCTAATCTGAGAACAAGAGTTAATCTAGGGTTATGGATGACAAACTTTAACAATTTTATCCTGTCAGGAGGGGTTAATGAAGAAATGGTTGCTAGCATTCTTTGTAGGATCCGTCGTTACAACACAAATCCTAATGGCCTCAATGCTTATGACGCGGGCCTTCTTGCAAGATTCCAAAAAGAGTGATCAGAGTGAGGATCGTCAGCTCGCTCAAATTGAAGAACGCTTCGCGACATTTTCTGCTGAAGAAGCTCACTCCAACGATCAAGATCGACGCTACAGCCAGAACAGAAACGACCTGGCTGCGCTTCGCAACCACTTCCGTGACCTCAACACAGAGACGCAGCGGGTTTTGGTCGCACAGGAGCGCATCAATCGGCGCGCCTATAGCTATCGCCGCGATGAGATGAATGCCGTTTATAAGCGGACTCGCAGTTCAGCTGCTATGAGCTCGGAAGACAAAGCGCTGAACAAGATTGAGAACCTCTATTTAGCTGGCCAAATCGTCGAAGCGAAGGTCGCTATCGAGCGCTTCAATGCCGCCAATTATGCCGGCGGCCCTGTCTTCCTCTATGATGACCCGGCTCTCGCAGAACGCCATATCAAAGTTCGCCCGGTTTACAACTACGTCGGGACCTTCTCGGTCAACCTTCAATGTGTTAACGAAGGACAGAGTAAGGCTCGGGTTTTGGTTCCTCCAGGAGCAACGATTCGCGCTCCTGGGAAATTTCAGGACGTCACGGTCCTTGGCTACCAGTTACTTGAAGCCACTCCCAAAGATCTCGACACTCAGCGCGCCATCATCGCCTGCTGTGAGCTTCGCGACAAAGACCCGAGAGGAAGCTCCCCAGGACGCATAGAGAGCCATCAGAATGGCGATGTGGCCAAGGTCGCTCTCGCCGCAGCGCGCTTAGGTTCACCTTGGAAGACGACTCAGGTGGCTGTCTGGGCTGTGACCGACAATCCAAGCAACGAACTCCTTATGTCAACTCCTGGCCGCTATCGACGAAGCAATGTCTTGGCGGCCCAAAAGCTTATGGAGGAGGCCGGCTTAAAGCCTTCTAAGTATCGTCTTTGGGGTGGTTCTCAGGATGCTCCGACTCTTCGTGGCTTGAATCCAATTCGCTCTGTCTTCGGGGGCTAAGGCTCAAGAAGCAGCCAATATCTGTTGCATTGTTTGAACCAGAAGCTTTTAAGAGCGCCTTCGTAAATGAGGGCGCTTTTCTTTTTTTGACAGCTGCAATGGACCACGAAATTAGAGAATGACAGAGCACCAGACTTGAAGCGCTCTTGCCTCCTGTTCTAAACTGAAACCTTGGGAGCGCTGAATCGTGGAATCGTTTAAGGAATTAAAACGGGACTGAACTTTCTGCCTCTCAGTGGTTATCAATAAAGGACGTGTTTATTGTTTTCTCACCGAGCAAGCGGAATGAACCAGTGACAAACATAATTCAATCTGAAGGCCTCACCAAAGTTTACACCGACTTCTGGGGACGCCCCAAGCGCCGAGCTTTAGAGAACCTGAACCTCAATATTGAGCCAGGACAAATCTACGGCCTCCTCGGCCCTAACGGCTCCGGCAAAACAACCACTATCAAGCTCTTGCTCGGCCTCATCTTCCCCACCAAGGGACAGGTCACCATTGACGGTCTCCCACCCTCGAACAACGAATCCCGTCGGAACCTCGGCTTTCTACCGGAAGAGTCCTATTTCTACGAATTCATGAACGCCGAGCAAACCCTCGAATTCTTCGGGCGCCTCTTCGGAATGCCCAAGAAAGAACGACGCCGCCGCTCCCGAGAGCTCATTGAGTGGGTCGGCCTGGAAAACGATCGTAAGCGCAAGCTCAAGGAATACTCCAAAGGGATGCGCCGCCGAGTAGGCCTCGCACAGGCTCTCTTCAATGATCCCAAGTTAGTCATTCTCGACGAACCAACCTCCGGCCTCGACCCCCTCGGTCACCGAGACGTGAAGGACAAGCTCATCGAGCTTCGAGACCAAGGCAAGACCATACTCCTCTCCTCTCACCTCCTAGCCGACATTGAAGATGTCTGCGATCAGGTCCACGTGCTCTATCAAGGCAAGACCATTCGCCAAGGCTCCCTCGCCGACCTGACAAGTAAACCCGGTCTCTACGACCTGACGATTCAAAGCGCCAACCCCGAAATCCTAGAAGCCATCACCGCCGCGATTACCGAAACCGGCGCTTCGGTCCTCTCGCAAAATCCTAGTCGAGAAACCCTTGAAGCCTTCTTCGTCCGTATCTTTCGCGCCGGCAAGAAGCGCTCCGAACGCTACGATCGTAAGAAGCTCCTCGAAGATCTCAAAGATGACCTTGACCCTGCCGCTGTGGACGGAGCGAAGGACACGCCAGCCGCAGCCGATCCAGCGGCCGAAAAGAACGCGGAGGCGGCGAAGGAATGAACCTCTTTCATCTGAGCGCGATCAACGGCTTCGCGTGGTCTGTCTTGACTGAACACAAAAAGCGCGTCTTCTTCCTCTCCATCCTCGTCTTCAGCGGCCTTTGCATACTGACCCTGCTTCTCCCCGCAGTCGATCACGCCGACCGCCTGAAGCTTCTCAAAAGCTCCTCTCTATCGTTCTCCACAATGATGGCGATCTTGCTCGGTATCTTATTGAGCGCGACGGCCCTGCCTCGGGATGAGAAGGAGAAGTTTACCTACACGCTTCTGACCAAGCCTGTGAGCCGAGCTGACATGGTGATTGGAAAGGCCGTTGGGTCGAGCCTGCTCGCAGGCATCATGATCACGGTCGCGGCCGTGATCACCTTTCTATTCTTAATGCTCGCGAACGTCTTTCAAGCGGCCACCCCAGACAGCGAAGTCTCAAGCGAACTCAATCCCCTCGCTGTGCGCGAGTCAATAAGCGCTAGAAACAGGACTGCCCAAGAAACACCTCCCATCGCAACCATCGCCATGGGGGCGATTGGACTCTACGGAGAAGACTTCAGCGTCAAGCCACTCCACGGTTTGTTTGGTGGCGAGAGCCTGACCTGGACCTTCCCAAACGTGAGCAAAACAGAGCTCGGAGCAGACCCGCAAGTCTTGCTCAGGGTGCGGGCCTTTGGAAAAGGCGGCTCAGTGAACCGGGTTTGGGTTTCAGGGCAGACCGCCACCATGGGCCTCGGAGGATTGGGGGCCGCTTCTGCTCCTCAATACAAGGCGCGGAGCCGCTCGATTTTTCTCACTTTAACTTACTCTCATGGGGAAAAGACGACCCGGCGTTTAGTCTTGGCGCGAAGTCGGGCCGCGACGGTGTTGGAGCTTCCTGTGGAGGTTCTATCTGAGACCAAGGGCGACTTTCGGATTACGGTGACGAACTCGGATTCGGCGATGGTGGCGGTCTTCAATAATGTCAAAGATCGAGCTGGGGAAGAAGAGTTCGGGATTAGCTTGAGTCAGGGATCTCAGAGCTTTGCGCTAAACCTGTTTTCGGGTTACTTCATGCTCTGGCTGCGGGTTTGCGTTTTGATTGCCTTCGCGACGGCAGCCTCAACCTGCATGACAGCGTGGACTGCGGTCTTCTTTACCATTGTCTTCTCCGTGATCGGATCCTCGG
>JARGOJ010001118.1 GCA_029210225.1 Planctomycetota bacterium | reverse complement strand
AGAAACTACTCAATATCCTTTTGGAATACTCTGAGTCGCTCAGGATATCGGAGAGGACGCCAAGGCTCTCGCTCATCATGTTGAGCGGATGCGTATTGACGAGGAGAATCACCGGCTTATCTTTGAGGTCTTTGCTGATTTATTGACGGACGATGATCAATTGAAAGAAGGCGTCTCAATTGATGAGGTGAAAGACAAACTCGCCGCTATCAGCCCGTATTTCCTACCGCCAAAACGCCGGCCCAATAGCAAGCGGAGTCCCATAGGGAAAGGGCAAGAGCTTCGTGTCTATCGAGGACAGGCCCTAAAAGACAAGCGCGCGGCCTTTCGTGAATTCATCGAGGAAAGCGAGCTTCGAGATGTTATTGAAGAGACGAGTGAACAGTTCTCTAAGCCCATCAGTGAATTAAAGGTCGCGATTAAAACGACCTTTATGCTGGGCTATCATCGCCGTGATCTCGCCCCAATCATAGACCCTGACCTTTTGAAGGAATTGGGGAAAACCCTTTCTTCTTGGGGCTGCACGAATATTACGGTCCTCGAAGCGAATAACATCTACGATCACTTCTTTCACAATCGAAGCGTAGAGAAGGTCGCACGGTATTTCAGATTGGAGAGCCCTGACTATCGCATTGTCGACGCGAGCAGTACCCTTGTTCCCCATGCCTTCCAAAGAGGAATGGCCGACAGTGTCGTCAGTCGAGATTGGCGGGATGCGGAGCTTCGCCTGAGCTTTGGCAAGCTGCGGTCTCACCCTATCGACCTCGCCTATATGACCGTGAATAATTTGGAGGGGCTCGGAACCAAGACGACAGAATACTTATTCTTTGACCGCCTGGCGCAGCGCTGCACTCCGGTGCTGATGATGCTCGAAGAATTCCCCCCCGACTTTGCCTTACTCGACGCTTATCACCATGTCCCCGATGGTCTGGCTGGAATTATGGGCACTCGGCGCCCCCGACATCCGCTCCGCTTCTATGGCGCTCGGGACGCCCTCTCCCTCGACCTCCTCGTCGCCAAACACATTCGAGCCAAGGTAGAAAAGAACTCCCCCCTCTACAAGACTGCTATTCATTGGTTTGGAGATCCTCGCAAGGATATTCATGTCACTGGGGAGACGCAGTCGCTACGGTCTTGGAGAGGTCCTCACAATGGGGCTTTCTCTTCGGTTTTGGCGGCCCTGTCCTATCCGGTCTATCAATTTGGAAGTCAACGTGGCGCGGTCTTTGTGCCGAGCTTTGACGAGCGAGCCTTCCCCCCGAAGAAGCGTGCCAGCGCCTTTCTTAAGACGGCGCGACGGTCCATTCAGAGCTTGCTGGGATTGCCAAGCTATCATTGAATGAATGCCCGCTTATCAGGGCGCTTTATATTCTTCGACCCGTTCTTTGTCTTCGTCGGTCGCGCCTTTCATATCGGCTATTTTCCCGGCGAGGAACCGGGCTTTGTCGAGCTGCTTGGTCTCGAAGTATAGCTCTGCTACGAGGCGAGGATAATCAAGCTTCTCAGGGGCGCCAAATTTAACAGCCAGCTCGGCGTTCTTTAGGGCTAGCTTCAAGTCGCCGCCTTCCTCAGCTTCAAGGGTCCGATAGATCGTGGCTAATTGATAATGAGCATCGGCGTTCTCGGCGGCTTTATCACTCTTTATCTCACAGGCTTTTTTGAGGAAGTTTAAGGCGACCTTATGTTGAGCGTCTTGAAGGGCAAAAGAGGCCATCGCTCTGTGAGCACCGAAGTGCATCGGGTCGAGCGTTAGAGCGAGGTTAAAATAGACCTTCGCCTGGCCATAGTAATCTGTTCCCCGAGCCATGAGAAAGTTCGCCACGTCCACGTGATAGGTTGCCCGGAGGCTGGCAGGGTCGGTCTCCAAGTCTTTGATGTCGGTCAACATTGCTAACAGCTCGCCATAACCATCGAGGCGCGTGTCAATGTCTTTGAAATCAGCCTTCGTGTTCTGGATCTCCTTGAACATCGTATGAGCTTTTACAAAGTCACCTTGACTCTCAAGGGCTCGCGCTCGCTCATATTTCGACTGCAAATCAGTGGGCTTATTCGCCTCGGAAGACTCTTCAGCGTTCACTCCTGGCTTCGCGTTCGTCTCGCCTTCTGACGTGCCTGTTTCTTTGGCTTCACAGCCCAGGAAACATAGAAGCAGGACGAGCATGGTCAACGAGGCTTGAGGGGAGATTCTTCTCATGAGCAACTTCGTTCTCCTAGTCTTCGAGGATTTCCAATGATGCCCCAACTTATCATAGTGATTCCCTCTTTCCTTTAGTCAATCAAAGGAGTTCCCGCAGACAGCCACTGCTTTTTTCTGAAAAACTTGAATAATCCCCGGGTCACCAGAGATAAACCTGCAGATTGGCTGAAGGCTCTGGGAATCCGAGTTCTACGTGGTCGTGCTTGTTCATAGCCTGGACCATGGATCTCGAGAAGCAGAGCAAAAATCTAATCTGGGTGGCGCAAGGAAGCTTTGTTGTTGCACCAGAGAAGATGGCAAACTGGAAGCTCTTTCTTATTCCAATAAAGTCAAAGGACTTCGAAATGATCCAACTGTCAAAGTTTAGTGTTGTTGCGTTCTGCGCCCTGGTTGGTTTAAGCGCAACGACGTTCGCGCAAGACTCTAAGCCTGCTGAGAAGCCTGAGTCGAAAGCAGCGACCCGCCTCCTTTTCAGTGTACTCACACAAAATGGTGAGAAGCGCTCTCTAGAGACACACAGCTACGACCTGGCCAAGAATAAGTCGAGTAGCTTGCTTGCGACTCCCGAGGAATACTATGTTTTGACCGGTGTCAGTCCCAATCAAAAGACCATGGTCCTCTACCATCGCAGCAAAGCC
>JARGOJ010001117.1 GCA_029210225.1 Planctomycetota bacterium | reverse complement strand
TAACGATTTAGCGAAGTCTGACCCTCTCAGTCTCGACGACTTTGAAGGTCTCTCCGATTTTGTTCCTGGCAAGCGTGTCTTCTTGCAAATCGAAAGTGAAGCCAACAACGAGAGTGAGAGTTTCTCCAACGAAACAGAATCTCCCGAAGAAGGTTTTCAGTTCCGCTTCAATCAAGATAAGACTCCTGCTAACCCTGCAAATAAACGTCGCGCTCCAAAAAACAAAGGAAGCAGCGATACAGCCCTTTCTTTCTGAAAGCCTAGGACGACTGTCATGGCCCAGACTGATACTTACGCAAACAAGAGAGGATCCCAAGTATCGGGATCCCTCTTAATTCTTGCCTGCGGTATTTTCCTAGGATCTCTCTTCTATAGTAAGCAGAGCAGCTCCCAGGAGACGCCCAAACCCGCAGTCTCACTTGAGGATGTCAACCGCGCCTACCTCGAAGCCTCAAAAGACGCTCGGGCGGCCGTGACCATGATTGATGTGCGGCAAACCCGCATTATCTTCGGTCAGAAAGACGAGTGGAAGCTCTCCCTCTCCGGTACAGTCTGGGACGAAGACGGCCACATCGTCACCGTAGCCCGAGGACTCAAAGCCGGCTCTCAAATCTTCGTCAAGCCCGTAGACACCCTCGGCGGAACCCTCAAAGAAGTGGAAGCCACCTGGATTGGCTCCGACGAAGAGACCGGCCTCGCGCTGCTTAAAGCCAAGCTAAAAGGCCGGGTCAAGGTGCTCAGTCATCGCCAGAAGAACAGCCTGCCTGCGCTTCAACCGGGCTCGCTCATTGTGACCGCTGGCAACCCTTGCGGATTTCAAAGCCTCGTCCGAGTCGGCAACATCGCCGGCCTCAACCGCACCATGCGCCTCGGCGAAAGCACTCTCAAGAACGCTATGCTCATTACCGCGCCGGTTAATCCCGGCGATCCTGGGGGCGTGGTCGTCGATTCCAAAGGTCAAATGATTGGCATCATGCTCTCTTCTGTACGCAATCGCGGCAGCCGGGGAAACCGGATGCTCGACAGCTTCGGATCCACCCCGGCTCAAAGCGTCAGCTTCGCTATCCCAGTTGAGACCGTCAACGAAGCCGTCACACGTATTCTTGCTCAGAAGAAAGAGAAGAAGGTTTGGCTCGGAGTGGAAGTCCGCGACCTCTCCATCTTCAGCGCTCGGGACAAGAAGCGTCTGGGCCTTGAAAACCAAGAGGGCATCATTGTCTTCGCGATTGCCGTTGGTAGTCCTGCTGAGAAGGCTGGCCTGAGCTCGGGAGACCTCATTAAAACTTGGAACGGTAAGGCCATTAACAAAGTCGCAGAGCTCGCCCAAGCGGTTCGTGGCTCTAAGCCAGGAAATGTAAAGGTCACCATCATCCGTCGGGGCAAGAGCCAAGAGCTCAGCGTTGAGATGAAGTGAATTGGGAGCTCTCTTTCAATTCACTTCCGCTGATTGGGAATGAACTGAACGAAACACAATTGAAACCCAGCGCTCCATTGATTCTTCCTAAACAGGACGTTAACGACTGAGCTTCTTTCTTGAATCTCATTCTCCCAATTTACTCTCTATTTATCTCATTAAAGAACACGAGAGCGCAGCCTTGGAGCTAAGGTAATTGTGAGAATCTGCCTAATTCAAAACAAAGCCAATCCAGGGCTTCTTAGCCCTAATATCAAGGATCATAAGAGGTTCATTGATACTGTCAGCGCGCAAGAACCCGACCTCATTGTTTTCTCTGAGCTCTCTCTCACTGGCTACGAACCGAGCTTGGCAAAGGAGCTGGCTCTTCTTCCAGATTCAAAAGAGCTAGACATTTTTCAAGACTTGAGTGATCGTCATCAAACGAGAATTGCTGTCGGTCTTCCGATTCAATGCGGTTCTGGCGTTCAAATTGGATTGGCTCTCTTCCAACCTGGACTTCAACGAATCTTCGGGGCTAAGAATCACTTGCACTCAGACGAAGATCCTTTCTTTGTCAAGGGTGCCAATCTGCCAATTCTAGAAGTCCAAGGAAAACGCATCGCCTTTGCTATTTGCTATGAGCTTTCTGTTTCTCAACATGCTCAAGCCGCCTCGGACGCCTCCGCCGATATTTATCTTGCCAGCGTCGCCAAGACAAGTGAGGGAGTGAAAAGCGCCTATGAACGCCTCTCTCATATTGCCCAGAGCTTGTCCCTGACAACTCTCATGGTCAATGCTATTGGCCCTGCCGATAACTTCCACTGCGCCGGTCAAAGCGCAGCTTGGAATAGTCACGGGCAATTACTCGGTTCTCTTGGAAGTGACAGGAGCGGCGCTTTGATCCTCAATACTGAGACAGGTGAAGCACAGCGCCTTCCCCTTGAAAAGGACATCAGCGCTGAGTGACTCCGCACTTCTAACAAAAGATCACCTAACATCTAATTCGAAGGGCTCATCCGACATTTGACTCCGATCAATTGAAAGCTGACTCTCTCTGCCAAGAGATCGGCCGTGGAGGATTGGACCATACAAGCTTGTCAATTGAGGCAAGCGAGAAGGACATTTCGCCAGAGAATCTCCGATTCGTTCGGGCCTGTCCTTCAAGTCATTCATTCCTTCACTCCCGAACAAACGGCGCGTATAGGGTTCGGAGACAAATAAAATTCTCGACAAAAAGTGTAACGATGCGAGTTTGAGTCGGGTCAAACACTACATTCAGGAATCATGGGATTCACAAACCTTCATGTTCAATGGAAACACGTCCGATCCAGGGCCGATCATTGCGCTGACACATGAGCTTCTATTTGCATGGAATCTTCCGTATAATCCGCGATGAGTCTAAAGTCACAGACCGGATCTCCAAGACAAAGGGTGAGCTATGAAAC
>JARGOJ010001116.1 GCA_029210225.1 Planctomycetota bacterium | reverse complement strand
TATTAAGAATGGTATCAGATCGTCGGGTTGGTTTAGCGGCGCAATCAATTCACCAATCATAATCGTAAAAAAGATGGCCGAAGTCACCGTTAAGATAATACTGAACTTAAATCCAAGCCTTGAAACTCGTGGCTCCTGCTCTTCTTCTTCGATCGTCGTCGCCGCCGCAAGGCTCGTATTCCTCGTCTCCTTTATCCGAACGACCTTCGCCCCCGGAAAGCTAAAGGGCTTCTCACAGCCAACGGTCGTGCAGCGCCCCATCTCCTTTGCGCACTCTTCATGGAGGGATGTCTGGCAAGCCTCGCACGTCTTCAACGACTCCGATTCCTTCAGGTCTCCCTTGCAATAGGGACAGGATGTATTCTCACTCTTCGTGCTAGATTTGACTTTGATTGACATCGCTTCAATAGAGCTTTCTTAATTTAAAAAGAATGAGAGTCCTTCAAACACTTCGTTAAAACCGCGCAATCACCGACAACATTGAACCGGCTCATCGCCCATTCATCTTGTCGACTTCTTTTTCAAAGCGCTTCTTGAAAATAGGGTAGCTTATGAAGGCGGCAAAGCAGAAAACGATTCTTGTCGCGAGAGCACTCCCTGTCAAAGCTCCAATAGGATAAGCCACGACAGAGGCCGCCATCATCACGCGGGTGCCAAGCAACCACGCCCACTTAGCAGAAAACTCGTCCAATGTCGTATAGCTCCTGACAACGACTGATAAACTGTCGATGAGAACCCCGACAAATGCTCCCCAGACAAAGAAATACATCGACGCGTTTGTAAGGAGTTTGTCAAAGTCGCTGTAGTGGACCAATGATTCGCCAATAGCGATCGCTAAATAGATTGTCCAAATCACCGTTAAACAGACACTGTATTTGTATCCAATCCGGGTCACTCGAAATTCCGGCTTCGCCTTTTTATTCGCCTGCGCCCCTAACAAGCTTTGACTGCCCTTCTTGTTGACATCGGCGTCGGTCTCTTTTACAGGAAATTGAAAGGCTCTCTCACATCCAACCGTGGTACACCGTCCCATCTCCCGAGCACACTCCTCGTGGAGGGAGGTCTGACAAGCTTCGCAAGTCGTCACCGACTCCGACTTCTGCAAGTTTCCTTTGCAGTAGGGACAGGATTTGATGTCATGCTTGTCACTAGAAGTGACCTTGATCGACATATTCCAGCCCCCCCTTCAATCGCGTCTCTCAAGAAGACCTTGATAGTCGCCATAGAAATCGCTGGGCTTATTGTTTTTCAATTTACAAGCGTTAAGCTTCACCCGCCCATCATCCATTGCGACAATTCCATATTGACTGTGGTCACTGACCTCACAAGCAATGAGGGTCAATTCACTTCGATCGTAAACGTAGATGCCAGCAAAGCGTTGATCGACAGAGCTGGCGTTGCCTTGGAATCGGCAAGCCAAGGCCTCTGCTTTCGCCCCGTGCCCCAACGCTAAACCAGCATAGCGATTCGCGTAAATGAGTGATCCCCGCAGCTTCAAAGACCCCGCATTCAGGACCAAGCCTCTCTTGTTACAGTGGTGGATCTCACAATTCTCCATCTCCCCCCGACTACTCACAATCAACACACCACCCGATCTGGAACGATGTAAATTGACCCGAAACCAATAATAGCGATCACAATTGAACAGGCTTATCAGCTCAAGATTATCTCCTTGAACCAACAATTGCCGACTGTCTTTGACGTCAACGTTGCTAAAGAAAACACGCGCCTTAGAGAACCTTGAACCTTCCCGGCCGGACAGCCTGAATTGACAATTCGATGCCGAAAAAATCACCGCTGACTCCTGGCCATCCACCAAAAAACTCTTCCGTCCCTCCAATTCAACAAGACAGTCCTCAAACTCGATACGCCCTGAACTCGCAACGATACCCCCACCCTCACGTGACTCATGGCGCACGGTCAAGTTCTTGAAACCGACGCTCACTTTAGTCACATCCAAAAAAGGTCGATCCTTGGCATAGAGGACGATGTTCTCCCGGCGCCCCACACCGACAATTCTTACTGAGACAGGCGGCTTATTGAGCATTTTATAGCGACCGGGTACCAAGAAGATTGTGTCTTTGGGCTTCGCCTTTCTGATCGCCGTCGAGAAGGTGCCAAAAGCCTCCGACTTCGTTTGACCAGCAACGAGAAATGGCAATCGCACCACCGCCTCATTACCCGCTACATCACGGACAATCAAGGCTCCCGCCCTACGATAGTCTCCGAGATTCAATTTTATTGAAAAGCGCATCCCATCCAGCACGCATGACGCAGACAAATACTTCGCGCTTTCAATCGCCTCGTTCACAGTCCCCTTAATGAAGAGCTCTCCATTCCGTGAACTAAGGACAGAATCGAACTTGATCTTGGGAGGAAGACGGTCAAGGGTCACTTTCAACTTCTGAGGACCGCTCTCTTTCCCCGAGGCATCAACCGCGACCAATTGAATGAGCTGTGGACCCTTCGTCAACTTGATTGATTTTTGAAAGACTCCTCCCCGGCCTAACTCAACCCGTTTTCCATTCACAAGAACGTGAGAGGGGTCTGTATCCACCACACGCCCGATCACCTCGAACAAATCTCGATTCGTGAAGATGCTCGATCGGGTCTCTTTCAATTCAAGAATGGGTGCTCGGTCAGCCTCGCTCTGATACCAGAGAAGCCCTAAAACAACGCTCAACGCGAGAAGAAACAAAGCGAAGACAGTCTTCTTATAACTCGGTTTGGCCGCTAAACCATACTTTCCTGAGCTATCCAAGCATTCGAGAATCGCTTCGGTTGTTGGGCGCTCGATCACGGAGCGCCGCATACATTGAGCACAGATTTCATCGAGCCACA
>JARGOJ010001115.1 GCA_029210225.1 Planctomycetota bacterium | reverse complement strand
GGACGCTCACTACACATTCTTGAATGGGCTGGGGAGCTGGGCCAAGACATTCGGTTTGCCCTTGCCCCATGATCAGGGTGTGAAGGCTGCGACGGGAACATTGATCTGGGCCGACGGCGGCTTTCGCATCGAGGATATCGAAGCGCCTTTAGTAGGGGTGAAGATCCATGGTCACTGGGGTTTTGATAAGGACGATGCGGTCGATGCCCTGTTCAAAATAGAGATTTCTCGAACTTATTTGAGGAGAAGTCCGCTGTTGATCTTGCCGGCGTTTATGACTGGTGCGATGGCCTTCGATGTTGTGGGGACAGGGACTCTGAGCGAACCGCTGTTCCAGGCGGACTTGAAGCTTTTGGATAAGTTATTGGGGAAGGGACCGGGAGAAAGAGGCTTTATTGGCCGCTTGCTCAGAGGCTTTGAGTAAGCGGCTGAGGATCAGCGCTGACAGGATCAGACCTGCCAGGCTCCAGCAAACTCAAATATTTTTGATTCGATGAATTTTTTCGCCTTCTCTTCATTCACGTTTTCTTTCGGGAATGTGATGTAGTCATAGCGTTTTTTGAAGCGCCCTGAGATTCCCATGTAGCACTCGAGGATGATTCCCAAGGCTGTATCGGTCAGGCGAGAGCGAAACTCAAGCCAACCAACGCCAACAGAATCGGGGGATTGAGGGAACTCGAAGCGTCGTCCTCGGAAGTCGATTTCGCTGGGTTCTTTGATGTTGGCAAAGCGATCATGAAGCCACAGAGCACGATGATCGAGGATGTCGCTGAGCTTTTGAAACTCGACCTCAATCGCCTCTTTTTCTTTGTTTTGGCTTCGTTGAAGAGATGCGAGCTCTTCTTTCTCGACCGATTCATCTTTCATGATTTCTCGGTCAAATTTTCTTGTAAATTCACCGCGCGACATAGCGCTTCCTCCTGACGGAAGAAAGGGTTATTGAGTCTCAGTCGCTTGTGCTGGTGGACTGAGAGAGGCGTTGTTCCGTCATGACCTTTAAAGTCTACAAGCCTTTCTAAAGAGTATCAACATCTCATAGTCCAAACCCTGTTAGATTCTCTTTGTCGGCTTTAGCTCTTGGTCCTATCCGAGAGCTTTGTTGAAATAGGCTAGAGAGATTTCTACATGAGGATGGAATGCAGTCGCTGATTGTTATTAAGGGGACCAAACATTTTCCCTATGAGCTTGGGGAAGCGAGCGTGACCGTCGGTCAGAGCGACGATAATGATATTGTCCTCGACGACCCGGAGGTCTCTACTCGCCATTGCCAGGTCGCCCTTAGCCCAAACAAACAATGGGTGCTTCGCGACGGTGGCTCGACCAACGGAACTTTTTTAAACGAAAACCCCGTTCGAAAGGCCGCCCTGGAATCCGGCGACAAGATTCGTGTGGGTCAGACCGTGATCCTCTTCGTCGACCGCTCACGCACTAAAAATCAGGGAGGTCATAGCCGGCTTCAGAACCTGCTCATTCTCCAAGAGATCAACAAAGCCCTCAACTCCGAGACCGACTTGCCCCGTCTTCTCGAACTCATCATGGACATGGCCATCCACCTGACTCAGGCCCAAAGAGGTTTCCTAGTTCTCGTCAGAGGTGAAGCTCTCACCTTCAAAGTGGCCCGAAATATCGACTCCAATTCGGTGAAAGCCCCGGAGTTCAAAATTTCTAACTCCGTGATCCGCCGGGTTGTGAAGACCGGCCAACCGATTTTGACCTCCAATGCTCAGGCCGACCTCTCCAGCTTCCAATCGATCGTGAACCAAGATGTCCGGTCCCTACTCTGCGTCCCCCTTCGGATAAAGAAAAAGATCCTCGGCACCCTCTATGTCGACTCTCAACAACGCGCCGCCTCATTCACCGAGCAAGACAAAGAGCTGCTCGGCGCCTTCTCCGACCAGGCCGCCATCGCCATTGAGAACGCTCGGCTGCTCCAAGAAACCATGGAGACAGAAGCCATCCGGAGCGAGCTGCGGGTCGCCTCGCGCATCCAGCTCGCCCTCTTGCCCCGTAAAGACCCCGTCGTTCCAGGCTTAGAGATCTCAGGCAGAATGATCACCGCCAAGGAAGTCGGCGGCGACTACTACGATTACATGGCTCCTCCCGCTGTCCCAGAAGAACCCTCTGACGACCTCTTCATTGCCATTGGGGATGTCTCTGGAAAGGGTGTTCCCGCAGGTTTGGTGATGGTCATGGCGCGGAGCGTCTTGCGCTCTCTGGCGTCGTCGTGGGATGCGCCTCCCAGTGAGCTGATGACCGAGGTCAACCGCATCCTTAAGCCCGACTTAAAACCAGGCATGTTCATGTCCATGTTGCTCGGGCGCTACTTCGCCAAGACCGGACGCTTTTTGCTTTGTGGCTGTGGTCATGAGAGGCCGCTGGTCTTTCGTGGAGCCGCTCGAGATGTTCAAGCCTACGATGCCGGAGGCATTGTCCTCGGTGTCGTGCCAGACATCGGCGCCATGCTCAACGACATTGAGATTGACTTAGCGGTCGGCGATCAATTGCTCCTCTACACCGATGGCGTGACGGAAGCCATGAGTGAAGATGGCCAGCAATTTGGAATTCAACGTGTGATGCAGTTATTTTCAAGATATGGCGATCGTTCCCCGTCTGAATTGATCGACATTATTTTGAAGGACATTGAAATACATCGGGGTAAGGCCGAGGTTAATGATGACATTACCCTTATTGCTTTGCGACGATCCTAAGAGCCGTCATTTGAAAGGTGGGAGCATGCTAAAAAAATGCGCGCTGTCAATACTCTTCGTTCTCCTCGCAACGCCACTTTTTGCCCAGGATGATCCTCCGCCTCTGCCCAGAGATCCCGGCAGCGCTCCAGTTCAGCC
>JARGOJ010001114.1 GCA_029210225.1 Planctomycetota bacterium | reverse complement strand
GGCAGTTTGGGCAATCAATTTGCCAGCTTCCTCGAAGACGACAGCGCTTATTGGCACAGGGTTGGCGCCCCGTCTTATTGCACGAAACACATATCTTCTTAATGCGACCCTTCAAACAAAATTTGACGCATTCCTGCCGGCCGCTCCCGTCGCAGAGATCGCAGTTAGACCCTTTGACCTTGCCTTTTCCAGAGCACTCCGGACAGCGGACGACACCCTTCACGCAGGGAGACGTTTGGCCCATGTAATTGAGAACGTAGTCGCAGGGGATTGTGTAGTGAATTTGCCCTTTACACTCAACACAGGCGATTTCTTTTTTGCCAAGGCAATCCTTGCAGAGTTCCTTAATGGTTCCGTTGCTCTTGCACACTTGGCATGGACCCGACTTCTTACCCTTGCAGTCGGCGCATAGTTGTTTAATGATCTTCTTTCCAAGGCATTCTTCGCACTCCAATGTCTTTGCGCCATCACACTGAATGCACTTTGGAGTCAGTGTTCCTGAGCCTGAACAGCTTGAGCAGCTCTTCTTGCCCGCCAAATCGCATTCCTGACAATCGCGGCTGATTTTACTCTGACCATTGCAATGCTTACATGAGTCCATGAGCTTGCCCTGCCCGCGACAAGTCACGCAGCTTGCGCTCGCTTTGCACACTGAACATTGATCAATTTTGGGTGTTTGGGTCACCTGAGAGTCGTTGATAACTCTCGGGATCTCATTGGAGACAAGCGTGTTTACCTCCCGTAGTTTATTGTCGTTTGAGTCTGTCTCAACCCTCTTCGAGGCGATTCTCTCGTAGAATTTTTGAATTTTTGACTGTTGCGACGCGCTCAGTATTCCAAGGGTGAAGACAAATAGCATGAGTGCCATTTGCAAAACTGGACGACGCCAAGAAGGCTTGACTTCTCCCCGGCTTGCGAGCGCCGTGACAAAACTATCCAGGTCTGGGAACCGTAGCTCGGGGTCCTTTGATTGAGCTCGTTGGACTGCTATGAAAAATCCCCCGGGCATGTCCTTGCCAGCTCGCTCGTGATATCCGATTTTTTCTGAAGCCAGCTCGGAGAGAAGTACGGCCATTGAGAATTGATCGGCGGCCGAGGCTTCTCCGTCGGTTTGCTGAAGTTCCTGGGCGGCGTAGCTGGAGCGGTGGTCGAAAGGATCAATATCGATGAGCTTGAGGGCGCCGGATTCCTGATAGTGAATATTCTCCGGCTTCATTCCACAGTGAGGGACGAGAATTTGCAGGGTCGAGAGAAGATCTCGAAGCTCACGGGCAATTCTCATTAGCTCATAGCTTTCGAAGCAATGACCATTCCGCTTGCGGGTTTCAATTTCATCCCGCAATGAATAGGGTTCCAGCCATTCCATACTCACGTAAAGTTGGCCTGCGAACTCGTGGAGATCAAAGACCTTAATGAGATTGGGGTGGCTCATTCGGCTAATTGCGAGGGAGGTTTCTAGAAAGGTCTTTTGACTAGTTCTGTCTTGAGCGAGGTTCGCGGCCAGAGTCTTTAACAGGACCGTTTCCCCACGCAGACGATCTTTCGCTTTGAAGTGTTGATAAGTGGAGCTTGACGCGACTTTCTCAAGAATCTCGAAGCGAGAGTCTGGGCTTTCTGGGTCTTTGCCTCCTGGAATTACTTGAGTTGCAGCCTCCGTCTCCTCTGCCGATGTGTCCGACTCGGAATCTCGACTGTGTGGCGCCGTTACGACAGCGTCTTTGATTGTTTCCTCGTCGTCAGACACGACCTCAATAGCAGTCTCTACGGTGCTTTCCTGAACTTTGCTCATGCTCTTAGACGGAGTGATCGTATTTTCGACGACAACCGAAGCGTCTTTGAGGACGCTGGTCTCGATTGTGGGGGCTGTGACAGGAATTGTCTGAAGCCTGGCCGAAATGTCTTCCGAGACGGGGTCAGGTACCAGGTCGATAACGGGAGTGATGTCTGGATCGAGGTCGTCGAGGTCTAAATCGTAGAAGGCGTCGTAGGTTTCGGTGCTGGCCTCTGTTGTTTTTGTCCGCTCTTCTTCCTCCGCTTCCATTTCGTCCTCCAATGCTAGCGCTGCTGTCAGCACCTCAGCGGCGGGCGTGTCTACGTCGGGGACCAGCCAGGAATCGTCGACATCGACCGGGTCTTCCCCAAGGTCATGGTTTTCATCGCTCTTGGGTGTATCGGTGCTTTGACCCGGGTTGTGAGCCATGTTCAACATGCGTGCCAGGGCATCGACGTCAGAATCGGCGCGCCCATGGCTTTTGATTGAGCTTTCTCCCTGCGCTAGGCAAGTTCGTATCTCTCCCAGGCGGCGAAGCCGTCTTTGATAGGTCTCTTTCATCTCAGAGTTCAGGGCGTTCTTCAAACCAGACCGAAGGGACTTCTCTTTCCGATTCAAGCGTTGTTGAATTTCGGAGTTTCGTGCAGAGATCGGCAAGCTAAGGGCATGAAGGGCATCTTGACGGTTCATCGTGGTCTTCCCATTTAGCCGGAGTGTCCTGTGATTTTACCGCGTCCTCGCCAGCGCGGAGCAAGATCTCCTCGTCTTTTATCGACTTTCTTCAAAGCCTTTTATTTCAAGGCTCGTCGAAGGATGCAAAGACGCGGAGAAAGACAGTCGAGGACGTTCAATGTCACGCTTAAAGAAACTCCTGGTCGGCGCTTGCCTCTCAACCCTTCTCGCATTGACGCTCAGCGTGATCTATCTGCCGAGGGTTCAGGCGCCGCTGCTTAGTTCCCTGTTGATATTGGGAAAGAAGGATCAGCGAGTTTGGGCGGTGAAGCGTCTGGCGACGTTGGGTGAGTCTGGTTTGGGTGGCTTGGCCTTCGCCCTGGATTCGGAGGACCCCGAGGTGCAA
>JARGOJ010001113.1:1287-2857 GCA_029210225.1 Planctomycetota bacterium | reverse complement strand
AAGCCGACATGCGTGTTGCCCGTGCCAAGGCTGAAGAGCGTCGCGCCCTCGCTGTCGCTCGTGAAACCGAGATGAAAGCCCGAGTCGTTGAAAACCGCGCTGCTGTGGTTCTGGCGGAAGCTGAGATTCCCAAGGCGATTTCTGAGGCTTTCCGAAACGGACAGCTTGGCGTGATTGACTACTACAAGCTTCGCAATATTCAAGCTGATACGAAAATGCGAGATAGCATCAGCACTCCGAGCACTCCACAACAGCGGGAAGAAAGCTAGTGGACGGAAACCTAGTTATCTTTCTCGTTATTGGGGCGTTTTACATCGTTTCTGCCGTTGTTCAGTACATGGCTAAGCAAGCGAGTGAAAACCGTCAAAACAATCCCGGTGCCAACGGGGACGGGAACGCTTCGAATAACTTTATAGAGGAGATGCAGCGAAGAGCCCAAGAGCAGCAGCGCAATCAAGATCAGTCTCGGGATGCCCCGGTCATACTTAAGCCGGTCCAACGGCGTGAGGTCGGCGCGAGGCCTCTCAAGGCTCGTGTCGTCGCTCGTCCGCAGGCGAAGCAAAGTCCAGATGTACGACGAGTCTCACCGGAGCCTGCGCGCTCCCGACATATTCATTCTAAGCTGGAGGACGAGAGAGATCTCAGTGACGTTGACGAACGTCATCTCGCTCATCTCTCCAGTAATCTTCGATCGGGAAATGACTTACCTGAGACGGAACTTCGGGTCGCGCCCAGAGGAGGTCGTAGCCTTGGAAATCAAGTCGCGATCAATTATGACGTGGACGAGAGCATCGATATCAATAGCATTGGTAGGGAGTTGTCGCCGATACAACGCGCATTTGTCTTCTCTGAGATTTTTGCCAAGCGTCCTGCCTTCGATGACGGAGACGAGACTATCCGTTCTTTTTGAGCGCATTAAATCGGTTGTTTTTCGTTAGATATTGAAAATGAACACTGTCTAGAATTTTCCTATCAGCGCCACTTTTTAGGGCTCGCTCAAGCGCATCCAGCGTTTCTTCGATCAATCCGAAGCGACTTCCAAGGAAGTCGGCGAGATCTCTCCACCCTTTCCAATCATTGGGTTGGAGTTGGGCCCGGCGGCGCAAGTCATTGGCCGCTCTCCCATACTCACCATAGTTTGATGCCGCGAAGGCACGCAAGAGGAGAGCATCTCGATTCTCTGGTTCAACAATGATGCTCCGTGAAAGATGAATCCAATATTCCAAGAGCCGACCTTTGTTTCTTTCTTTTGTAACGCCAGCAAGCTGTCTAAGCGTGAGCATTTTTGAAGTGGTGGCGGGAGCCCAGAAGATCTCCGGAAGCTCTGTTCCTGGATGACGCATCTGGCGATCTCTCAACCATCCATGGTCTGCACCGTAGTCTTGAGACTTCAGACGCATACGGAGATATCGAGCGGCGGCCGTTTGACCGAGTGTGGAGCGTTGTGTTGCCAAGCGATCTCCAAGAAACGGAGCGCAAAAGCCCGGGTATTTCTTCGAACACTTTTGAAGCAGTTGACCGAGCTTCTTAATTTCTTTGAGATTCGCGCCTCGGAAGGCGTCGTCGACAA
>JARGOJ010001113.1:0-1277 GCA_029210225.1 Planctomycetota bacterium | reverse complement strand
TCTCCTGGTACAGCTCAACGGAATCCATGAGTACAGCAAGATGTAGCCTCGCGAGGAAATGTCGTGGCTCTTTATCTAGGATTCTCTTATACAGCTCAATGGCCTCTTTTTTGCGGCCGTGTATGAGTGCTCCCCCGGCTTGCTGAGCCATTCCCTGGAGGTCGCGAGCGTCGGCCTTATCGAGCTGAATTTTGACCCCCCTTAACTTCACGGCCCCCAATCGCAGGTAGGTGTAGGGCGGGTAGATGGAGTGGTATCTCAACGAGGTGCCGTTGACATAACCCATCGTCAGACCAAGCAAATAACGTCCTGAGGTCAACTTATAGTCAACCCGGCTTTGGTATCGGGACACGACTCGTTGCCGACGCCGATCAAAAACAACGAGTGAGACTGTTTTCGTTTCAGGGCTAAACAAATATTTGAAGGTCCATTTCCCCCTTTGATTCTTTAAGTTCTGTCGCGGGGACCCGAGTATCTTGAAGGTTGCGTCCGTTCTTTCGGGCTCGTGAATACTGGAGGAGCCAAAGTGAATGCTACCAGCTTGTGAAAAGTGACTTTTTAGAATCTCAGGATCTGGGTCGAACTGAGTTGGCATAGTGGAGTTGCGCGGGATCAGACCAAAGAAGATTTTTAGTTCCCACGCGCTAAATTCTGTCTCTAGATCGATTTCAAATTCAAACGCGCCACGTTCATAATTGACTGGGAATCCAATGTAATTCCGTTGGGAGTGGACATCGAGTACTATCTCCAGGTCCTTCTTTCGCTGTCCGCGTTCGACATTCATGACAGTCTTCGCTCGAAATGGGAAATCGACTCGAAGGGGCAACTGGGAATCTGCAAATCGTCCGGAGAGCGCTACACACGATGGAGAATTGATTTGCCGAAACGCCTCTAGATGGTGTTTCGCGATGGGACCTGGGAAGGATTGATTTGACAGTTGCTCATTAAAGGCTTTCAACTGGGTCCAGTCGAGTGTCTTGCGGGCGGCTTCTTGTCCCATGCGAAGGAGTACGTCTCTGGTGTGAATGTGGCGCTGTTTCGGAGCCATCGTTTTAACAGCGTTGATAGCGATCTCATAGCACTTCATCCCAAGTTTTGAAAGCCTCTCCGCCTCATCGAGGCCGCGGTTTAAGTCGCGATTCTTATGGGCCGCGAGTGTCGTCAGATTGCCGTACCGCTTGTAGTTGAAACCCTTGAATTTCTTCGCGGCTTCCTTTCCGTAGTGTTGGCCCAATTTCATTTGTGCAGTGACTTCTAAACATTGCGCCCGCTGCCCT
>JARGOJ010001112.1:279-2862 GCA_029210225.1 Planctomycetota bacterium | reverse complement strand
CCATCGTCGACGGGGCCTTCTTCGGAGGAGATGTTGAAGCTTGGGTTGGGCCAGAGTCGGGCTTGTACTGTGTTGGCGGCGGCCTGGTCAATTTTGTGGGTAAGGCTCTTCAATTGAGGGTTTTGTTGGAGGGCGAGGCGTAGGGAGAGGTTGAGATTAAGTTCCTTGGAAGAAAGCTCGGGAGACTTTGGGGATTCTTTGACGAGCTCGGATCCGAGGTCGTATCGATCTTCGGTGGGGTCAAAGAAGGGTTCTGGAGTGGTGTTGCAGGCCATCGTTGTTGATAGGGCGACGAGGACTAGGGTTCTTTGCAGAGCTCTCTTCATCGTGGGGTTTCGCATAGGTTTCATCAGGGTGTTTCGTTTTGGGTTCGTCTCGCTCAGTTGGGTTGTAGGATAGGGAGATAAGCCAAGAGGTCAAGGCGCTGTCCATTGGCAATTTTTCCGTTGTGTGTTCTTAAAAAAAGCTACTGAGAATTGATTCTCTATACAGCGCGAAAGCGTTGCGAAAACGCTAAATTGTGCGGTGATAACGAGTTATCATTGACGATTGAGAGCAAGAGATATTTTTTGCCGTGAAAGTCTTTTTGCAAATTTTATGGGCGATCCTGGGATCACAGACCTGGGATCACTCATGGAGGATGAGAATGTTCCAGGTGTTTGCTAGGAATCGATTATCCATCATATTATTGAGATATGCGGGAAGAAGGACTCGAACCTTCATCGCAAGACTGGAAATCTTGAATCATCCCCAATTAGACCATTCCCGCAGATTGTGAAGCCAGGAGGAGGATTCGAACCTCCATTACGTGTCTGCAAGACGCGTGTCTTCCCCAATTAGACGATCCTGGCATTTTGGGTCGCAAATGCTTGGAGAAGGATTGGAACCTTCATTTCCGTATTCGCAGTACGGCGCTTCCCCAATTAGACAACCCAAGCGATTGAGATCCGACGAGGTGGACTCGAACCACCATTTCCCATCTCGACATGACGGGTTCTTCCCCAATTAGAGCATCGCCGGGGGTGCTGATTCCCAGATCATCGATTCTAGGAGATAGATCAACATAGAGGTAGAGACTTTCAATGAGAAGTGTTCTGCCATAGTTTTCTGGCGTGGGGCTCGAAAGTCCTTGGGGTTTTTGGAGTCATAGTTATTTTAGAATTTCTGGAAGGAAGAGACAGAGAAAGAGGGCAAGTAATGGAACGATGATTACGAGACTGGCCAAAATGAGATTGCCCAGGGCCTTGATCGCTGAGAAACCCTGCACTTCGCCGAGAGCTTTGAGTTTAATGACCAGGCTCCATAAGCCCAGTAAAGTGGCGAGCGCTGTGCCGCCAAACAAAACAAATTGGACGGTGGCGACTTCTGCATCTGTTTCGAAGACCATATCGTCTTTAAACATCTTCTCACCTACAACGCCGAGATAGACCGCCCATATTCCGAATGAGACGAGGTTTGGCACTTCAGACCAGGCTAGGGCCGTTCGGATTTCTCGGCTTTGGGCTTGGCCTCCGATTTTCGCGCCGGTCCACGAAACGAGACCACTCATGATTTGGAGCCTGATTAAATTGAAGATTGGACCGAAGATCATGGCGATAAAGAGTACTGAAACGACGCTGACTTTATCCCCGAGATTCTTGTCAGAGGCTTTGTCTAATAGGGTTAGGACTCCCACTGCTCCCGCAATGAGTGACACTTTGTAGTCAGGGTCATAGGCAACAATGGCTCGAATCGTGGCTCGCGGGCGAATCCAAATGTTGAGCCATGGATTGCTTGGTTTGAGAGCTGCTTTCTCTTTCGATGTCTCTGAGCCTGTCTCTTTCAATGATCCGGAGATGTCCAGGCTTGGATTACTAAGATCGTCCTCGACGGGAAAGCTCTCACCGGCTTCATAACTTTCAGTCACGGGGCATGTCTTTCAATATCCGAATTAGATGGCGTCGTGAATCTTAAATGATCATGACGGTTTTTTATTGATCAGCTATAAGAATTATTCATCTTCGGTGTTTGGGACAGCTTTCACAAGGCTTTATAGGAATGAAATGTTTACTTGCTGGGGGCCGCGTGATTGGATGGAGGATTGTTATTCCTAGGATTGATAGTGATTGGATTGGTTACAAGGAGTTCGTTCACGAAGTAGAGTTGATCGGATCGAAGAACATTTTTGGGAGGGAGAAAGCCTGGAGAAGGAATCGAAGCGACATTGCGCACCTGATGAGCACGAGTCTTCCCCAATTGGACCATCCAAGCTTATCGTTTGAGCAAACGAGAATTTTCGTGGGCATCGTAGTCGGTCGGGGCCGATTGTCATAAAGTTCCTGTGACCGGTATTTTTAAATTTTCTTGTGAGCGTGTTGTCCTTGGCTGGGAACGAAGGAGCCAAAGGAGACCTTATTATTATGAGAACAGAGAACAACACTTCATTCATTGCCGGGCTCATTGGCCAGGAAGAGAGCGCTGTGGCGCAGCTTTTGGATCAATATTGGGTTCGGGCGTACCGAGTGGCCTATCAGCTAGTAGGCGATTCTGGGGCGGCTGAGGATGTGGCTCAAGAGACCTTCGTGGCGGTGCTCAAGAAGATCT
>JARGOJ010001112.1:0-269 GCA_029210225.1 Planctomycetota bacterium | reverse complement strand
CAGAACAAGGCGAAGAAGCATCATCGGAGTACTTATCGACGGGCTGCTCATGAGGCTAGGAGTGAGTTGATTCCAATTGAGGCGGCGGATCCTCAGATGAAAGTTCAGCAGTTGGAGCACGGTGAGTTAGTTCGCTCACAACTGAGTATGCTCTCTCCAAAGCTCCGGGACACATTGGTCCTTCGCTACTTTGAAGATATGAGCTTGGAGGACATGGCTCGGGTCTTGGATATTCCTCGGACGACGGTGTCATCGCGGATTCGTCTCGG
>JARGOJ010000063.1:6803-17257 GCA_029210225.1 Planctomycetota bacterium | reverse complement strand
GAGGGCGACCGCGGTTTTGATCCACGGCCCGACGAAAAGAGAGGCCTTCATGACGAAGAACTGCAATTTCTTCGAGGTCCGCTTCTCTGAGTCGGTTCTTTTGTCGAGTTGTCGCTTCTTCCAATCTGGGAGTGTGTGATAGGTGGTCTCAAGCTGATTTTCATACCAACCATCGATGTCGGTGAGGTTCATAGTCACCAAACCCTGAACTAGAGAACAGAGCAAGACGATCACGATGGGAGAGAACCAGCTTGTCTTTGGGGATAGCTCGGTAAAGAGAGTCAGAGGCGATCCTAAAACCATCACAAAGCGGTCGAGAACCGTTTCTTGGTTCTGACCTTCAAATTCTCGTTCATGATCGTCTGGAAGTGAGTCTTCAGCAATCTCAACGGCCGCCCCAGCGATGATATCGTGAGCGCGGATTTGTTCTGCCGAAGCCTCGGCTTCTTTATTCTCTTCAGCCATGGGCTTGATCCTCGGTGCTGTATTCGCTATACGAGCGCGGGAAAAGAATGGTGGGGCGAATTCTATCTTCGTTTTGCCAAACCGTCAGATTCCATGTGGAGAATTCGTCCATGAGGACCAAGCGCCTTGAACGTGTCATAGAAAAACTAGGGCATCCCCGGATTGTCGTCATCGGCGACATTATCCTTGACCATTACATCAAGGGAAGAGTCGATCGCATCTCTCCGGAGGCGCCTATACAGGTGCTTCGCCACATAAGCGAAGAACATCGCCTAGGGGGCGCGGGCAACGTCGCTCACAACCTCGCGACCCTCGAAGCGAGGACCACGCTCATCGGCGTCATCGGCGACGACGAAGCCGGTAGAACCCTTCGTTCTTTGCTGAAGAAACACAAAATCGACGACCAATTCCTCCTCGTTGATCGCATCCGCCGCACCACCCTCAAGTCTCGAATGATCGCCCGAAACGGTCAGCAGATTCTTCGCGTCGACTACGAAGACGACGGGGATATTCATGACGAAGTTGGCCTCATCACTAAAATCCGAGACTGCCTGGAAAACTGTGACCTTGTCATCCTCTCCGATTACGCCAAGGGAGTCCTGACCGATAAGGTCATCAGAGCGACCATCGAAAGGGCGCGAGAGCTTGGTTGCCCTGTCATTGTTGACCCTAAGGGAAGGCACTACAAGAAATACAAAGGCGCCACGACCCTCACTCCCAACCTCCTCGAAGCCCAAACAGCAACGGGCATGCAACTTCTTAATGACGAGGAGCGCAAAGTTGTAGGGATGAAGATGATCAGGGACCTCGACCTCGATGCCATGATCATCACCCTCAGCGGCGATGGCATGTTCGTCGTCGATAAACACGGCGAGCAACACCGCGTCCGCGCCAAACCCAAGAATGTCTTCGATGTCACAGGAGCTGGCGATACGGGGATCGCCACTATGGGTCTGGTCCTGGCCGCTGGCTTCCCCTATCACACGGCCCTCAGCCTCGCCAATTACGCTGGGGGGATTGTGGTCGGCAAGGTCGGAACCGCCACCATCACGCGAACAGAGCTGCTCTCTATTGCTCGCTCCGAAGAAAAGATAAGCAACATCTCAGGGCGTCTTCGCTCCGTCACAAATCTCATCGACATCCTCTCGAAAGAGCGCGATGAGAGCACCCGCCTCGCAGTCATCGTCGGCTCTTTCAATAATCTCAATGCCACGACTTTGAAGATGATTCGAGACTGCAATCAATTCGCAGACCGCATTGTCGCTCTGGTCACTGGGGATGAAGACGCCGCCGTTGTTCTCGAAGACATACGAAGTCTGGATCATGTATTGACCAGCAAAGAGCCCTCCGAGGAGATCATGCAGCTCGATCCTGACTTCATTATCTTTGAAACAGAAGACCTGAAGCTGAAGGCTATCGTCAGCGGACTTCGAGCAGAAATTCGCGACTTCAAACAAAGCCCTTAGCTTATCTGGCGAATGTCCGTCGCGTCGTCGTCAAGCAGCTCTGCTTTCACCGCTCCCCCTGGGAAAACAAGAGTTCCAAGCCAGGCTTTATTTTCCTTCGACTCTCGAAGCGCCTTCGCAACTCCATGCAAATCAACGGCTTCCAAGGGCAGTTGAGAGAGGTCACGCTCGCCTTTCTCCAAGAGCTCCAAGGCCTTCGCAAGCATTGAATCGCTTGTTCCCGTGCTCACTTGAATCGACAAGTCAGAGCTCAAGAACCGACGTGGCGAGATGCCGAGCAGCTTCTCGTCTTCATTGAGCCCCGCGATGATCAACCGCCCGCCAAAACTCAGGGAGTTGAGCGCCACTCCTAAGGATTCGGTATCGCCGTTAAAGAACACGGCCGACTCAACCCCAAGGCCCTGAGTGAGACTCCGAGCGTTCTGAGAAGAGTCCCCAGGATCGAGAGGGACAGCGCCAAGGGCCTCAGCGATGTCCCGACGCCGTTTGTTTCGATCGCAGGCCACAACGTGGCTGCCTTCCGCGACCGCATGCTGAACCGCGAGCAAACCTCTCAAATCCAAACCGAGCACCAAAACCCGCCCTCCGGCGCGTAAATGGGTCGACTGAAAGGCTTGAAGTACTTGGCTGAGAGGAGCCAGGAAGCAGGCTTCGAGGGTAGAGAGCGATCTTGGAAGAAGACAAACCGCGCCGGCATCAAAATGATCGGCAGGGATACGGACCAGCTCGCTGAACCCCCCAGGATCTAGGGCCGTCCAGCGGGAGAGGGTCCGGGCTTGTAAGTGATTGGGTGATCCTCCGCCTTCACTTCGGTATGGAATATGAAAGGGGACATACACTCGATCGCCCTCTTTGAATCCAGAGACCGACGCCCCGACGGAGACGAGGTAACCCACTGGGCCACGTCCAAGAACCAAGGGCGACTGGCGGTTGAGGTAGAACTGATTCTCCTCTGGGGGGCCTAAAGAGCAGGCCTGAACACGAAGCAACGCCTCCCCTGGACCGATTATGGGTTTCGGGAGGTCCTCAACAATGGTTTCAGATAGGGATGTGCTCAGGGCCGCTCTCATAAATGGGTCTCGGTGTTACTCAAGGGCTCGATAGAATCCGCCATTTTGCTCGGCGATGTTCTTCATAAAGATTTTAGAGCCGCCCTTATCCTCGATAATACCTTGCTTTGTGCCGTCCCCGGTGAGGAAAGCAATCGTGTGAATCTTCACGTTGCGCCCGCGGTTCCAGCTGCGAATGTTTCCGAGAATTTGGGACGGAACAATGATGCCTCCGGTTGTTGGAGTGCCGTCGGTAAGGAAGTAAATGGTGTCAATATTCGGGTCGTTGAAGGCTGTTTTGAACGCCTCGTAAGTGTTCGTCATGCCGAAGAACTTGAGCTTCTTCACGAAATTCAGCGCACCCTTTTTATTCCCTCCGGTTGCTTGTACGAGCTTCTTCTTCCAAGTGTAGACCTTATCGCCGAAGTGGATAATGTTAAAGCGAGTGTCTTTAGTCAGCTGCATGTTGATGGCCGCAGAGAGCTCCTTCTTGACGTAGTCCAAGCGGCTCAATTTTTTCCCGTTCCGTAGTGGCGCTTCAATTCTCATACTCCCAGACGTATCCAAGACGAAGAGCACCTTATGGCTGTGGATCGATTCATAAAGCCCGCTGCCATCCACAGAGGTTGAGATTTTGCCGCTGCTCTCTTTGGCGCGGCTTTGGATGGCCGCCGCGACTTTTTTGAAGTCGAAGCCTTTGGAGTTGCTGTCCCACCAATTCTTCCAGTCGACGGCGTCCGCCAACTTCTCGCCGGTCATTTGACGAAGGGCGCTCCGGCATGCATATTCGAGAGTGCCGTCCGCTTTCAGCATGCACGCGATAATGGCGTCGACGCTTTGATTGCACTTGAACTTCACAAGGTTCTCAACCGCCGCGAGCTGCACTTGGTCCGACTTATCAGTGACCAAAACCACGAGCGCTTTGAGGGCTTCGTCCTGCTTGTATTCTCCTAGAACATCGCAAAGCACAGCCTTTTGCTCAGCGCTCCTGAGCTTTGGTCCTTTCTCAACAATGTACTTCCGCGCCTTGGGGCCCTTGAGAGCTTTGAGAGCGTCGAAGGCGGCGTCGGTCACTCGATAGCCTAGATCCTTGTTTGTCGCGCTGGCGAGGAGGACCTTGACGCCGTCGGAGGAGTTGCTTGCGCTGAGAGTTTTCAATGCTTCGATTTGCTGGGTTGCATCGCCGTTGGCAATCTTCCAGCGCTTCTTAAATGCTTTAACGACAGGATCGGCGCCGTAGGCAACGGGCAGCAGTCCAAATGTTACGACCGCGACGACAGTCAGGGCCCATAGGGCAGGCTTCGATTGAAAAGCTCTCATACTCTTTACCTCTCAGGGACAGTCTTGCGCCATAGCGATGACGACCGGCGAGTTCTTTAAGGATCATAACACCAGACAATGGAGAGGCATGAGGCAGGAAATTGAGTTTCTTCCTACAGGCACCTAGGCTGGATTCACAATAAATCGTTGTTCCAGTTCGGCCATAGCAATCTTCCAGTCTTGGGAACTCTGACGGCTTACTGCGATAAAATCTTCAAGTTGCTGCTGCATGCTCACCATGATTTCATCGATCGCGGTCTTTTTAATCGCATAAAAATCGCCGGCGTTGACCTTTAACATTGTGATGGATCGATCGAGAGCTTTGGATTTGTTCTCGCAGTATTCGCTGGTTTGGCTCTGCAATTCCAAAAGAAAGCTGTCAAAAGACTCTTCCTTCTCGGCGAGGTAGTCCCGACAGCTCTGACGGGTCGCTTCGCACAGCTCTCCAGCCTGAGTTTTCTTCCCCGAGAGATAATCTTCAGCGCCCCGACGAGTGTCCTCGAGAAATCCGGATAAGACTTGCTGCCGTGCAGCGCAGTAGGCAGCGACCTGATCTCTTACTCGATCAAGGGTGGCAAATCCCTTGCCCCAGTATTCCTCGAACATCCCGACATCAAAGTGACCATCCTTTATTTGATTTTGAGCTCGAAGACTCTTTGGAGCACCTCGCAGATCCCATGCGAGGCCGACAAAGCTCATCAGTTTGAGGACGTAGTAGGTCACGTCGATCTCCCACCAATAAAAGCCTGCCTTAGCTGTCGACTGGAAGTGGTGATGATTGTTGTGCCATCCCTCACCGCAAGTGAGCAGGGCAATCACGAGAGAGTTGCGGCTTGTATCTCGGGTCGCGTAGCGCCGCGATCCAAAGACATGGGCCAAGGAGTTCACGAGGAAGGTTCCGTGGTAGAGCAGCACAGTCGACAAGAAGAAGCCGATCAAGAGCGCGCTCGGACCCCAGGCGAGTAAAATGCTAAGGGCCAGGCAGAGAGGAGCGACGTAGAAGTGCCTGTCGAGCCAAACAAGCTCAGGATATTTGTGGAAGTCCTCAATTTGATTTTTTGGCACCGGGACATATTTGTCACAGAGAATCCACCCAATGTGACTCCACCAAAAGCCGCGCTTGGGGGAGTGGATATCCTCTTCAGTGTCCGAGAACTTATGGTGGTGGCGATGATGTCCAGCCCACCAAAGCGGTCCTTTTTGAACGGCGGTCGCGCCACCGAATGCCATCACGAACTGAGTGATTCGGCCTAGCTTGTAGGATCGATGGGCAAAGTATCGGTGATAGGCTGCGGTGATAAAGAACATGCGGATGTAATAGAGCGCGAAGCAAAGCCCAACATCAAACCAAGACACACCGGTAAAAATGGCGAGCAAGGGCATCAAATGAACGATGGCAAATGGAATCGAAGTGATCCAATTCACTTTCTCATCGTCAGCGCGTTTAAAAATCGGTGGCATGGTCAAGTTCCCTGAGAGCTATGGGGCGTAGCCAGCAATAGTTGCGAACCATCCGAAGATAGTGAACAAGCGAGAGATGGCGAGCCATCGACTGGATGGCTATTCATGGGAGGACTTTATCACCGGGGGGTCGTTTCGACAATTCTTGGCGCGGGCAAGACTTCGCTTTCCTGCCCGCGCTTTCACCGAATTGGGGGTATCATGAACTTGCTTCCTTTCGCTAGCGCCCAACAAATTGACCGATGACCCAAAACGACATTGTGGCCAAGTGGCTCTTTAGCAAATCCGTCGTTTCTCCCGAAGCCCTCCAAGCGGCCTTGGACTTCTCCAACAAACACCGACGCCTCCTCTGCGACGTGCTCATCGAACGAGGGCTCATTAAGGAGGAGTGGCGTGAGAGCATTACTCAGGCAGCGCTGCAAACCCACGCGTCGGGGGTCAATAACCAAAGCAACGAGCAGCGATCATCGACCACAACCCCAATTCCCCCAGCCACCACAGGCTCGGGCTCGACCCCTAACCAATCCGCAGCGTGTAACGAAATTCGACTCCCAGGCTACGAAGGAATCGAACGCTATTCCGTTTTAGAGGAGATTGGACGAGGGGGAATGGGTCGGGTCTACCTGGCAAAAGTGAAAGAGACCGGGGCCGACGTCGTCGTTAAAACACTGCTGAAGTTAAAGAAGGACAAAAAAGGCGAGCGACAATTAGAGAGGTTTCGTCGCGAAGGTATAGCCCTCGCGCAACTCAATCACCGCAATATCGTCCGGGTCATCGACTTCCGAATGTCCGGGCAAAGCGCCGCCGGCCGCCACGTTTATCCCTACCTCGTCATGGAACATATCGAGGGGCAAACCCTCGAACGATTGAGCCGGAACCTGCGCCACGGTCACGCTGGCCCGCCAGATATTGAGTATGTCGACAAGCTCTTTGCTCCCCTCGCAGAAGCGCTTTCTTACTGTCATGAGAAGGGGATTGTTCATCGCGATGTCAAGCCCGCCAACATACTGATAGAGGAGGACCAAGACAGCATTGGACGCCCGGTCTTGGTGGACTTTGGTCTTGTGAAGATGGACCCGGACAAGCTCCGTGAGTCCCTAGAAATGAGCCAGGCCTTAACGAAGGCAGGACAGACAATAGGAAGCCCGGCCTTCGCGGCCCCCGAACAGCTTCATGGGAACACTGCTAAATTTGGCCCAGCCATGGATGTCTGGGGCTTCGGCGCCACCTTATTTTGGTTCCTAACCGGTCAGCTTCCCTACAATGCCAAGAACATGGCCGAGCTTTACGCCGCCAGTAGAAAGCGCGATCCAGACCGGGTCAAAAGCTTTGAGCCTCTCATTCCTCATTGGCTCGACGAGCTCTGCTCCCTATGTCTCCAACGCGAGCCTGATGACCGCCCCTCCATGGCTGTCGTAGTTGAGCTGCTACAACAAAAACAACACTCGGCCATTCGGTCCATTAAAGTCAAACCCCTGATCATCGCGGGGCTTCTTCTTCCCCTCGCAATCGTCGGTCTCGCCTTGACGCTTTTCCGAATCGATCGAGAAGCCCCAAAGTTACAGATTGAATGGCAGCAAGGCACAAGCTCGAAGCGGCGAATTCGCATTCCAGGACGCGTCGACGACGAAAGCCCCGTCACCCTCTTCGTAAAAAAGAAGAATAGTAAAAGCCCGCCCCAAGAATTCGCTGTCAACCAAGACGGCCAGTTCTCATTGGACCTCAACCTCAGCGAGGGCAAGAATCTCTTTTTAGTCAGCGCCGTAGATGAGAGCGGCAACAAGAGTCCCACCAAGACATTGACAATTTTCCGCGATTCCATTCCTCCCCAAATAGACTTCAGCGCCATGCCAAAAAGCACTCACGATGAGACATTGAAAATTGAAGGAACCGTCTCAGAAAAGGCCGTCGTCCGCATCGGTGACCGTCTCTTAAAAGTCGTAGGGAATCGTTTTGAGGATTGGATTTCCCTAGGTAAAGGTTGGAATCAATTCACAATTCTCGCCACGGATCCCGCTGGGAATCAAAGCTCCCAGGTCATTAAGATCGAACGTCTGCCTGTCATTCACGTTTACCCTAAAGACAGCGCTGAGAATAAACTCAATACATTTCATAGCGTCGGACGCGCCCTCGCCAGCGCTCCCGCTCACTCCCGAATCCTCATTCATTCAGGAGTCTATTACGAGAGCTTCGACATCGATAAAACGCTCTCTCTGCAAGGAGTCGGAGACCGGTCAACGATCATTTTCCGGAACTCCGGCCCGTCCTTCAAATTACGTGCGAACGGAATAAAAATATCTGGGCTGACTCTAGAGAGCACCAGTAAAAAGACAACGGACAGTCAAGCCCTCAAGATCCTGGGCAATGACTGCTCCATCGACAACTGCGTTATTTCATCCATTATGAAACAAGGAATCAATGTCGGCGTTGGCGTTGTCAAAGAGAAATCAAAGGCCTACGTCGGACTCGTGGTCAAAAGCAGTATTATCCAGAATTGTGGCCGCACGGGCTTTAACATCACCGCAGGGAGCGACGTAAAAATTATTGACTGCGTTTTTCAAAAGAATAAAAGCGCGGGAGTCATGGTGTCGAAGGGATCCTCAGCGGAGTTTTCCGGTTGTCGCTTCGAGCAAAACGGCAGCGGAATCGGCGGCAATCAAAACGCTAAAATCACTGCTCGTGACTGCTATTTCTTCGACAATAGGGCGGAAGCCGTTTGGATTGAAAACGGGTCGCGGGCACCACTCAAGAAATGTAAGGTTGTGCGAAATGGACAGTGGCAGGGCGGCGTCCAACGCCCGGGATTAAATGCCATGGCCCAATCAAAGCTCACCGTCCTCTCCTGCGTCATAAAGGACGGTTATGGCGTTGGAGTGCTCGCTCAAGACAAAGGCCGTCTCATATTGAAGAACTGCCAGATTTTAAACCATAGGTCGGCAGGGCTCGCCGCACAACGCGACGGTCTCGTGACCCATCAGAATTGCATTATCAATGGCAATCGCGCTGGCTCCTTTTACAAAGTCTCTGGGGGTCGCATTGAAACTCGATAATCCCCCGACTAAGACAGACCAAGAGAACAAACCCTGGGATGGCTCGGAGAGGACCGATGGACGACCATAACGATCGCCTCTCTCAATGGCTGCACCAACATAGCTCTGTGGCTCCCCGCGCCCTCCAACAAGCCCAGTACGAGGCCCAACAGCGAGGGTCAAATATCCTCGACATCCTCATCCAAAAAGGACTGATTCCAGCTCAACAACGACAAGCGATTCTTCAAGCAGCCCGCGTAGGCAGTGAAAGTCCAACGACCCAACCGACCCCAGGCCGACCCGGACCACAACTTCAAGGTTACGAGGGCATCGAGCGTTACTCCGGATTAGAAGAAATTGGCAGCGGCGGCATGGGGCGCGTTTTTCGCGCTCAAGTCAATGAAACGGGCATCCCTGTCGTCATTAAGACTCTCTTATCAATGCGAAGTTCCGGGCGTCAGCTTGAGCGTTTTCACCGAGAAGGAATGGCCCTCGCACGTCTATCACACCCCAATATTGCGCGGGTCTACGACTTCCGATTGTCGAAAAGTCAATCCAGCTCAAACTGTTATCCGTACCTCGTCATGGAGCACATCCAAGGACAAACCCTCGATCAATATTTCGATTCTCAGCGCGACAATCGAAGCTCAATCCCTAGCGACGACCAAGTCCAAAAGATATTCATTCCTCTCGCCATGGCGCTTATTCACTGTCATGAGAACGGCATCACCCACCGCGACATCAAGCCTGAGAACATCCTCGTCGAGGTCAGCAAGAGCGATTCTAAGGTCCGCCCGGTCTTAGTCGACTTCGGACTTGTAAGAATCGACAAAGACACTCTCCGAGAGTCACTAGAGCTAAGCCAGCAGCTCACTCAATCAGGACAAATGACTGGAAGCCCCGCCTTTGCTTCGCCTGAACAATTGCACGGCGAGGTCGAGAAGTTTAGCTCCGCCATTGATGTTTGGGGCTTCGGCGCAACCCTCTACTGGGCTGTATCCGGCAAAGTGCCTTACAACGATCGCAGCCTCATTGAGTTGCTCACCGCCTCAGAGAAGAAGAATCCCAGGTCCCTTCGATCCCACAACCCCAAGTTCCCAAAGTGGCTCAACTCCCTATGCATCCTGTGCTTGCAGCGAGAACCTGGACGACGTCCAAGCATGGAGCAAGTCCTAGAAATTCTTGAGACGAAGAGCTGTCCCTCGCCCAGCAGATCCCCCAAGATTTTCGCCGCCATGACCCTCTTCTCAATCGTCCTCGTCTTCTCGCTCACAGTCTTCCTGTTCAGAGACACCACTCCTCCCACGCTCACCCTGACCGCAGAGACAAGCTACAGTCGTAGGAACTCCATAAAATTGGCCGGGCGAGTCTCCGACAAGCACCCCAAGCAAGTCTGGATCACAAAGCAAGGCCCTGAAGGAATTCACAAGCCCAAGAGCTATCCGCTCCTCGACGACGGTCGCTTCAAAGTGTCTCTCTCCCTCACGGATGGCAGCAATGAGTTTTTAATCTGGGGAGAAGATCAAAGCGGCCAGAAAAGTCAGATTCAATCGATCTCCATTTTGAAAGATAAAGAGGCACCTAAATTTGACTCACTAAATTATCCGAGGTCTAGCTTTGATGAAACGGTCCCCATAAGCGGCCAAGTCAATGAAGCGGGGACC
>JARGOJ010000063.1:0-6776 GCA_029210225.1 Planctomycetota bacterium | reverse complement strand
AGATTAAAAAGGGCCAATTCAGCGCCAAGGTGCCCTTGAAGCTAGGATCGAACCCAATTCGATTATCCGCCGTCGACCTCTGCGGCAATCTAACAACAGAAGTCATAACAATCTATCGTCGGCAGGCCTATCACGTTGTCCCTAACAACGTCAAAGCCGATCGTCCCCATTGCTTCGAAGGCTTGGCAAACGCGATAAAAAAGATCCCACCAAGGTCACGACTTTATCTCTATCCGGGAACCTATTCCGGGGATATAGACATTGATAAAACCCTTGAACTTATTGGTGTTGGGGATCGAAGAAAAATATTGATTAGCAGTTCAGGGCGTCCGCTACGCTTAATGGCCGCAAAGATTCACCTAAAGAACCTCAATATCGAGGCGACGGGCTCTCGGGGAAATGGCGCTGCCATAGACATTCACAAGAACGACTGCATCATTGAGCAATGCATCCTAAACTCTGAATTCTCACAGGGCATCGCCGTCGGAAACTACCCAGGCACAAACAACTTCAAAGGTCCCAGCGCCAAAACAAAGGGCACCCGAATCATTGACTGTCAGTTCGTCAATTGCCGCGCCTATGGCCTCATTATTCACTCCGGATCCAGAGCCCTCGTATCCAGGTGCCTCTTTAAGGGAAATGGAGCCGGTGCCAATGTCATGAATGGATCGTCAGCTCGCTTCGAAAATTGTCAATTCACAGATAACTACAAAGGCCTCAATGCCAGCTACGACTCCAAGATTGACGTCGAGAAATGCCTCTTCAAAAACAACCACGGCACCGCCATCAACATTACAAACAAGGCCACCGCTGACGTATTAGAGTCACTCATAACGGACTCTTTGGCCGTAAACAAAAAGCCCCCATTCCCAAGTGTGAAAGCCCGAGACGACGCTCGTTTGACCATGACCAAATGTGTCATCCAGGGAGGTTGCGGCGCGGGAGTCCACGCAGAAGAAGGTGGGAAAATCCACCTACTCGACTGCAAGATACTCAACAATAAAGAAGCAGGAGCCAGAGCGTTGAGGCGGGGTCAAATCACCCTGAAAAACTGTGACATAAAGGGCAACAAAATCCCAAAGCGACTTGGCTCAAGAGGCAAAATTATTGAGAAATGAAAGGCCGTTGAGCAAGGAAGAATAGGTCCCTCTTCGAGACAACGCAGATTGGTAGTCGCAGGCATCCCGCGAACGATAAGTCGTCGATGTCCAGATACTTAAGAACAGAGTTCGTAAAGCGACAGCCCTCAGGACAGGCTATGTTTCCCTCGAAAAGAGTGTGTTCCGAGGAAACAAAAAGCATAGAATAATAAGGAGTCGCAGCGGCGTATTTCGAGAGAACCAGGCGACTGGGAATCTGTTTAATTGGAAATTGCATCCCTGGAGGTCTCATTGAGACACGCTGGTCTCACACAGCCCAGATGTCAAGGAATCCACCCTCGCGCCCAAAGGCGGAGAGATGGATAGTCACGACTTCATCGCCCAATGGCTCGTTGAGTATACCTCGCTCTCTCCCCGGGTTCTCGAGCAAGCCATTAGTAAGGCCGAGGAAAACGGCGAATCTGTCAGCAACTTGTTGCTTAACCGAGGATTGCTGTCCCAAGAACAATACGACGTCCTCACCACAGCTTCCACCACGGCGCCCAGCTCCCAATCGTCCGGATTCCTCCCGGTCTTCCTCGGTTATGAAGGCATCGACCGTTATGAGATTCTTGAAGAGTTGGGTCAGGGCGGTATGGGTCGGGTTTACCTCGCGAAAGTCAAGGAAACCGGCATCACCGTCGTGATAAAGACCCTCATCAAAGTGAAGAACTCTGCGAAGGAGGTGGAGCGATTCCATCGCGAGGGAATGGCCCTGGCCCGACTCTCCCATCCCAATATTGCCCGAGTCTTCGATTTCCGGTTGTCCAACACCGACTCCAATGAGCACTGCCACCCGTATTTAGTCATGGAGCACGTTGAGGGGCAAACCCTCGGTGAATACTTCGCCGCGCTCCGTCGCGCTGGCGGCCCTCTCGATCCAAAACATCTGAAAACGCTCTTTAGTCCCCTCGCGAAAGCTCTTATTCATTGCCATGAGAACGGAATTATTCATCGCGATGTCAAGCCAGGGAACATCCTCGTTGACGGCGGTTTCCGGTCGGATAGCCCACCGCGTCCCGTGCTTATTGATTTTGGCTTGGTGAAGGTCGATAAAGAGAATGTTCGTCGGTCACTAGAGATCAGTCAACAACTCACTAAATCGGGGCAATTGCTAGGTAGCCCCGCCTTCGCCGCGCCGGAGCAATTGCACGGGGAAGTCGCGAAATTTGGCCCGGCTTTGGATGTCTGGGGTTTTGCCGCCACCCTCTACTGGGCTGCCTCAGGTCAATTACCTTATAAAGCCAATGGCCTCTATCAATTGTTTACACTCTCCGAAAAAGAGAACCCGAAGCCGCTGCGCTCACACAATCCAGCCTCCCCTCTCTGGCTCGATCACCTTTGCTCCCTCTGCTTACAACGCGACCCAACCCTTCGCCCTAGCTTGGCTGAGGTCCTCGAAATTATTGAGAAAGAATCAACACCTACGTCTCCTAGAACTAAGAGTGCTCTGAAATTGGCAGTGCTCTGCCTTTCTCTCTTCCTCTTTGCTTCAGTGCTATTTCTGAATCGTGACAAAAAAGCGCCAACGCTGGAATTGGATGTGGTCAGGCCCTTCACCCAAAAAGCAGTCTTTCAATTGAAAGGGAAAATCGTCGACGATTCTCCCGGCCGCCTCTGGATCCAAGGAAGAGATCCAAAGAGAAAGAGGACGAGCTATTCGGTCAACGACGATGGAACGTTTCAAATTGCCGTCGACCTCAATGATGGCAAGAACAGCTACGCAATCTGGGCCGAAGATGAATCGGGCAATTTCTCTCAAGCTCAGGAGTTATCACTCGTTAGAGATACAAGCGCGCCCACAATTTCAAACCTCATCTATCCGAAACTGACCTATGAGAGACAAGTCAAATTAAAGGGTCAGGTCAACGAATCAGTCACTCTTCATCTCAACCAAGCCGTCTTCGAGTTAACTCAAGACCTCTTTCACGAGACCGTTCAATTGTCTGTCGGGCGGAATAAAATCCGCGTCGAAGTCATTGACTCTGCGGGCAACAAAAGCCAGAAGATCATTGAAATAACTCGTCGTCCAGTCTTTCACGTCGTCCCGACCAAGCAGCTCAAAAAACAAGAGTATTTCTTTGATTCCCTAGCCAAAGCCATCTCCAAGGCTCCTCCCCTCACCCGAATTCATATCTATCCAGGACGCTATGATTGCGGCCTGACGATTGACAAATGCCTTGAGATCCGAGGGATCGGAGAGAGTTCGAAGGTCGTGCTTCACAGCGCAAACAAACCTTTTGCAATCCGTGCGCCCAACGTGGTGCTCTCGAATCTAACGATTGAGAACGTGGGGACGGAGAGTCAGTCCGACGCTTTACAGCTCCTCGGTGACGGCTCCTGGGTAAAGAGCTGCAATATCTACTCCAAAACTCGCCATGGCATTAACGTCGGCTACGACAACCAAATTAGCGCGAAGCGAGTTCGAATTGAGGACTGCACTCTTAAGAACTCGGGGCAGGCCGGTTTGATCGCAAACTTAAAGTCAAGCGTCTCAATCTCCAATTGCAATTTCGAAGGAAACCAATCCTATGCCTTGCTCTTTCGTTACCAAGCCAAAGGGAAAGTGACCGATTGCCGGTTTCAAAAAAACTATCTTGGAGTCAAGGTCGAGCTCAGAGCACAGGCGACAATCATAAACTCCGTCTTCCTGTCAAATGTCCACGAAGGTATCGCGATCGATTCGAACAGCAGCGCTGCGGTCAAGAATTGTCGATTCATCAATAATGGAATGGTCACCAAGACCAACCAACTTCCAAACGTTCGCGCCGCCTATAACAGTCGGCTCACTCTGGCAGGCTGCCTCATAAAAGGCGGCGCAAGAGACGGCGTCTTCTCCTTCGAATCGAGCCACATTGAGCTGAAGAATTGCACGATCCAAGACAGCCAAAGCTTCGGACTCTCCGCAGTGAACGAGAGCACAATCATCCTCAAAGACTGCATCCTCAAAAACAACGCGCACGGCGACAGGCATGAGTTTAAGGGTGGTAAGATCATGGGGCAGTAGGCCAAATTCGTTGACGAACCACACAGAGCTTAGCCAGGAATTGATCACTTTGGGATTGGACCAAGAAATACAAAGACTCTATCGAGAGCTCACCCTGGACCCAGAGAATGATCAGGCTAAAACCCGCTATATCTCGGCTCTCCTGCGACTTCCAAGGGACAACGTCCCGCGCATTTTAGAAGACCGTGAGCAATGGCAAGCCGCTCCTCCAACCCTTCAGGACCTCGCCATTCACACCGTCGCGACGACGGTCTCCGACGACCTCGAATGGCAATCGACCAAGCGCTATGAATGCGCAGGAATCACCCATCGCCTCGCTCAGTTTCGCCATAAGTTAACCGGTTATCCAATGATTCTCGTTCCTGGTGGACGCTTCCAAATGGGCTCAAATGAAGGATTTGCTGACGAAGAGCCGATTCATCCCTTACACATTGACGCGATGTTCGTTGGGCAGAGCCCCATGTCCCAACCTCAATGGGAGCTCTTACGACCGCTCCCCGATGACGTCGAATTCCGCGACGATTTCCCGGTTTATGGCGTCTCTTGGGATATCGTAAACGACGCCCTCACCTCTACAAAACTTAGGCTCCCCACTGAGGCCGAGTGGGAATACGCTTGCCGAGCAGCATCGACGGACAGCTATTTCTGGGGCGAAGAATTCGACGCCAAATACTGCTGGCACCGCGACAACGCAGGGCGAGCCATGTCGACGATCGATCATCTCAGCGAAACCAATTCCTTCGGCCTCAGCGACACCCTGGGGCTTGTCTGGGAGTGGTGCGAAGACGGATACAGCGGCCTCTACAAACCCGATGAGAGCGACCTCGTCGCGGGATCTCACCAGAAAGCAGACGACGGCCGCGAGCTGCGAGCCATGCGCGGAGGAAGCTGGCGATCCCCAGCGATCAATTGTCGATCGGCTATGCGCAACTGGAGCACGATCGCCATTCACCCAATGCAAAACACCCTCGACTCAAGCTCCCTCCCAGTTATCGGAGTCAGAGCCTTTCGCTCTCTCACTCCCTGAAGCCTCTCTCCAGCGAAATCATGGGCCAATGACGGTCGAATATTTTGCTATACCCCTTTTTTTAGGGCACTTTTTTTCGACAAGGAATCCCCATGGCTGAGACTCAAGATGTTCGCGTTGAACGTGATTTACTGGGAGAAAAAGAAGTCCCAAGCTCTGCCTATTACGGTGTGCAAACCGCCCGCGCCATCGAGAACTTTCATATCACAGGCGTGCCTATCAATCAGTATCCTGCGCTCATACGGGCTTTAGCAATGGTCAAGCTCGCCGCAGCACGGGCCAACCATGACCTTGGAGAATTCAGCGACGAGATTCTCCAGGCCATCGACGGCGCTTGCACCGAGATCATTGAAGGAAAGCTCCTCGATCAGTTTCCTCTCGACTGTATCCAGGGCGGCGCCGGCACTTCAACAAATATGAACGCCAATGAAGTGATCGCCAATCGAGCCCTCGAACTCATGGGGAAGGAGAAAGGGCAATACAAGTTTTGCCATCCGAATGACCACGTGAACCTCTCTCAGTCGACCAACGATGCCTATCCAAGCGCGCTTCATTTGGCCATCGCGATTCAGAACCGAGCGCTCACGAAGCGCTTTGGAACCCTCATTTCAGCGTTCATGGATAAAGGTGAAGAGTTCAAAGACATTCTCAAAATGGGTCGCACCCAACTCCAAGACGCGGTTCCCATGACCTTGGGCCAAGAATTCAAAGCCTGGGGTCGGAGCATTGGCGACGAACATCGCATTCTTCAAAATATCGAGAAGACTCTCTGTGAAGTCAACATGGGGGGCACCGCTATCGGGACAGGACTGAACGCTGCGCCTGGATTCGTCCGAAAGTGCGCGGAGCATCTCGCAACAGTCAGCGGCTTTAAGATCTTCAGCGCCGAAGACCTCGTCGAGGCAACCCAAGACACTCAAGCCTTCGTCCTCTACTCAAGCGCCCTGAAGAGCCTCGCGATCAAGCTGTCCAAAGTATGCAACGACCTGCGGCTATTATCGTCAGGTCCCCGAGCGGGATTTAATGAGATCAACTTACCCGCGAAACAGCCTGGCTCATCCATCATGCCTGGAAAGGTCAACCCGGTCATCCCAGAAGTCGTGAACCAAGTCTGCTTCCGCGTGATCGGAAACGACTTGGTTGTGAGCTTGGCCGCCGAAGCTGGACAGCTACAACTCAATGTCATGGAACCAGTGATCGCCCACGCGATCTTGGAGAGCCAAACAATTCTCATGAACGCGGCGAAGACTCTCGAAGAGCACTGTATTCGGGATATTACCGCGAACGTGGACGTCTGCAAACGATTTGTCGAGACCAGCATTGGTGTTGTAACAGCGCTAAACCCCGTGCTCGGCTATAAGAAGTCGACCGAGATCGCCGCCGAAGCCCTCGCGACGGGCAAGGGCGTCGTTGAACTGGTACGTGAGAAAGGCTTGCTCAGCGAGGACGAGATCGCGGAATACCTTGATCCTGCTCGTATGGCTTCTCCGAATGCTGACGGCTAAAACCCTCAATCACAGTCTTTGAACGCCATAATATGGGAATCGATGCGGTGAAGAACGGTGAACGGGTCGGGCACGCGCTCTTTGAGAAGGGCACCATG
>JARGOJ010001111.1 GCA_029210225.1 Planctomycetota bacterium | reverse complement strand
AGTGTTCCCCATGCCCACACGGTAGTGTCTTATCAAGCCCTGACGATCAATGATAACAAGGGTTGGGATCGCTTTGATCGCGTAGCTGACCATGGCGGTCTTCGTAAAGAGAATGGGGTAATTCACTCCAAGTTTCCGGCCGCAGTCTTGGACCAGAGCCTTCTCAGCGGCCTGGCTCAAATTCAATTTAATCTTTGTCTCTCCAGGGGAGACAGCGCGCCCGTAGTATCGAGTGACTCCCAGTATTTCAAAGCCCTGAGAGGCGTATTTGGATTTGAGTTTGGCCAGCGCCGGGAGAGTCTGTCGGCAAGGTCCACACCAAGTCGCCCAGAAATTAATCAAGACGACTTGGCCCCGTAAATCCGCGAGGTCGAGTGTTTTTGTTTGGCCCAATTGCTCCGTCGTTTGAAGCGCCGGAGCGGCTTTGTTCAAGAACATGGCGTTCCGTTTTTTGTCTTCTTTAAGGCGCTTTTGGTAGCGCTCAATCGATCGGGAATACTTTGCTAACTGAGCCTTGAGAGCCTTGGCTCCCTGGTGCTGTGGGTCGCGCTTTAAGACACTGTTAGTAAGAGTGGTCGCGGCTTGGTGGTGAGAAACATAGCCTTTGAGGCGAGCGGAGAAGTTCATTCCCAAGCGATGGGCTTGTGCCAACTCGAAAGCATTTTGCTCGGGCTTCTTCAACCGAGTCCATTTCTGAACAAAGCTCTCGGTGAGAGCTCGGCCTTTGTCTCGCCATGCTTTGACTTGCTTCATGTCCCTCGGAGCGAGGTGAGCATGCTTCTGAAGCTGCTCAAGCTCGCCTTGGATGTCTTTGGCATAGGCCAATCCGGGGGCGATGAGCAAGAGAACGGCGCAAAAAAGAAAGGGGCGTACCATGTTTCCTCTCAATGGCTCGTATAATGGCCATGAGCGTGCAATACAATTTAGTTTCAATCACGCATTAAGGCGCGCTAACCAAAGAGACTATGCTTTTCGTTCGCGTCAAAAAAATCACATTTTCATTTGAGCATGGGTGATTGAATCTCTTAATCCTATGACTGATATCTCACCGAATTTCGAGCCTCCTTTGAAAACCTCATCCTTTGAGTGGGGGTTGCGAATCGGGGTTCCGCTCATTGCGTTCTTCTTCGCTTGCTTCACTATGAACGCGGATATCGTTGGCTCTTTCCAAGACGACGCGCTCTACCTCGATATGGCTCGATCACTCGGACAGGGCACCGCTTTTGTCAGTGAAAGTCTCCCCGGGCAACCGAGCCTCGGGAAATATCCGGTCTTTCATCCGCTGCTGCTCTCTAGCTTCTATCTCTTTGGTGAGCCCTCAATCACCGCGTTGCTGCTCTTTCAATCTCTGATCTTTGCGAGTTTTTTAGCGCTCCTTATCAACGTCATACTACCGCTGTTAAAATTGAAAGCCCCCGAGCGGCTCGCTATTTTTGCCGTTCTTGTCAGTCACGACATCTTCCTTCAAGCTATGTTTTCTCTGCTTTCAGAGTCGCTCTTTTGTCTTCTTTTGTGCGCGCAGTTCTGCAGTCTCATTCAATTGTTAAAGAAGTCAGAACCCAATCAGAATTGGACCTGGCCCGCGCTCTTTACAGTCGTCTCCTTCCTCGCGTGTTTAACGCGCTCTGTCAGCCTTGTGCTGCTACCATTTCTCATTCTTTATCTACTTTATAGGAAATACAAAAAGACGAGCGTTCTTGTCGGATTAGCCCTGGTCTTAAGCATTGGAATTCAAAGTGGGTTGCGTCAGAAATTGAGCGCGGACAACCAAGAGCGCCACCCCCATCTCAAAACCGCCCTGGCTTATTACTTGGATTACAGTTTTCACACTGGATATTACAAGGACCCACTCAAAGAAGGAGACGTCTCAGTTGTCGCGGGTCGCGTCGCTGAAACCGTGGCCTCGAATAGTTATTACGGTGCGCGATCTCTCGGTTCGCTCTTCAATCCAATGCGAATTATTCGATTAGCCCTGGGATATAAGAATCAGAGCCAAGGTGGGCTATCAATATTCCTCGGCCTCTTCTTTCTAGGTGCCGCCTTCTTTGGTCTCTATCAAGACTCCTCGTCCCGACTTCTCTTCCTCTTTCTTCTCCCTTACATCGCGCTCTTTATTGGCTGGACCTGGGTCTTTAGCGCCCGCTTCTGGCTCCCTGTTTTGCCTTTTCTCTTGCTCGGCGTGGCCCAGAGCGCTCGCAAGCTCGGACGAATCCCTCGCTTGCTTATCCCAATTGTCCTCGTTGTCTTTCTTATTCCCCATGTCTTCTTTGTCTTCTCGAAAGAGGCCGACCCAGACTTGAGCGGGCGAGATCCGCAGACTTTTAGCGAGGGCGAGCGAGAATACGATGCCTTCGAGAAACAATTGGCTTGGCTTTCCCAATACAGCTCTCGGGAACGTGGGGACGTCTTCTTTGGTGGATTTAACAGCTTTTGGGTGGCCCGCCGTCTTGATTTACCTGGGCTTTGGTTGGCGTCTTTGGCGCCACGGGACAGCTTCATTCGAAAGGGACTGAATCTCGCTCCCGAGCTTGGAAGGACCGAAGAAAATGGCGAGAAAGCCTGGGGCCATCTTCAAATGATTCAAGAGACCCTCCCAGAGAATGGACGGATCTTTGTCCAAGTCGATTTTTCGACCTCTCCCGAAGGGCGGCTTTGGGTTCGCGACTGGCATAAGAGAGGGCGCTTAGTGCTTCTCACGGGGTCGCCGTTTACTCGGCTGTATAAAGTGAAGAAGCAAAAGCATTGACCAAAACGATTCCGCAAGATAAAACCCTGCGGACTAAAACACTTCAGCAGATTGCGAAATACTATGGCGCTCAGCGACGAGGAAAGACGGGAGGCCGCTCAGGGTGCGGCTTTCGCGGGGACA
>JARGOJ010001110.1 GCA_029210225.1 Planctomycetota bacterium | reverse complement strand
AATTTTCAGGCTTTATGTCCTGATGAATCAATCCTGCTTTGTGCGCGGCTCTCAAACCTAAGAATAATTGCTCTAAGATCAGGGTTGCGTTGAGCGGTGAAAATCGGAATTGGGGCTCGTCGGAATGAAGTGAATCTAGAAAATCCCGGAGGTTCATTCCATCGATGTATTCAGAGACTATAACGGGGCTTTGAGTGGGTCCATAGGCCAGCACTTCATAGCTCTTCAGGCAGTTTTGATGATCGAGTTTCTTACCGGTGATCGCCTCATCTAAGAGCGCCCTGGAGTGGCTCTCCTGGCCAGGTTGCAGGAGCAGCTTGATGGCCACGTTCTGCCCCGAGCGTTGGTGGACAGCGCGATAGACAAGTCCCATTCCACCCCGACCGATCTCCTCATCTAAGAGATAGGGGCCGATCTGCGATTGAGAATGGGACGAACTCATGTGTTTTCAGACTGCGTTTGTGTAGCGCCGTTGTTCGTAGGGAGCGTTTAGTTTAGGTTGAGACTACGTGCGGGCCTAAAACCAATTCGAGAAGTTGGCAAAGTCGGTCCAGCCCCACTGCGCTCGGCACTTCGTAAGTCTCTCTCTTTACTGCCCCAGTACCCACCGCGAATCACTTTCTTGCGACTGTTTTTAATCACCCGAGGAGAGCCATCGGCGGGCGCGCCTTGATAAGAATCGGCCCAGTCATCCTCGACCCACTCATAGAGATTACCGATCATATCGGTGAGACCAAAAGGGTTGACCCTAGTCTTGTGCTTGCTCCGAGGCGCGCTCTTTCGTCCAGCGTTGCTCTGACCCCAAACATAGCTTTCATCGAAGCTTGGACCCCAATAATATTGCCCCGTAGAGCCTCCTCTACAGGCATACTCCCACTCCGACTCGCTCGGCAATCTAAGTTGTCCCCCAGCCTTGGCCAACCAAGCCTTTGCGTCGACCCAAGAGACACTGTCGATCGGCCGGTCAGGCCCAGTAAAAGAGCGCTTGTCGGAACCACCGACCTTATCCCATTCTTCTTGGCCTAATTCCATGGCCGCAATGAGAAAGGGCTTTGAAATGATGACCGTGTGAACCGGCGCTTCATCAGAGCGTCCGGCGCTCTGTCCCATTGAAAAGGTTCCCCCAGGAATGAGATGGAAAACAACACCCGATTTCTTGTGGAGAAAGCGACCGAGGCGGTTTTTTAGAAGCCCCGAACGAAATTCCTGACTCTCTAAAGGTTGATAGTCTTGACCGAGGGAGACGCTTACTATTTTTAATACCGCGTCTTGCTGAGCGGCTGTTGCTCCGCGCCATTTTGAGATGTCTGACAGAAAGAGCGTTGCTTGAGTTAGATCTTCGGCTTTTAATTCTTCCGCGACCCGCAGGTCCTTAGTGACAGATAGACCAGCCTGGTCAACGGCTTTGAGAGATATCTTGCTTCCAGGAGATATGTCGTAGGAGAATTGACCTCCTTTTTGAACGCTGATCTTCTCGCCGTCAATCATGAGATATTTGAGGTTCTTCTCAATGACGGACCCCTCAAGCTTTTCACCTTCTGCGAGTCGAATAGCGCCGCCTTTTTCTCCTTTGATGACAATTTCTGGGGGCACAACGTCCCAGCGAAGTCGCAGTTCTTTCTTCGTCAAATTGCCCGCTTGATCCTTGGCAAGAAGCGTCAAGAGAAAGGGGTCGGAATTGACTTTGATATCGACTTGGAATTCAGCGCCGTTCATTGACACCAATTGACCATTCACTGTCAGCCCGGTCACTGGAGTCGCTCCGAGAACTGTTCCTTTCAATGAGAGCTTCGAAGGCACCCAGTCGCCATCTTTTATCCCCAATACCGAAATGACGGTCCCTTTACTATCCCGTAGGCATGTCCAGCGGATGGGAGAAATGGCATGGTCGGCCTTATCAGAAGCTTCAATAGTAATGTCATTCTTGCCTTCAATTAATGGAATGGTCGCTTGGAATTGTCCTTGAGGATCAAGCTCGACGACCTCTCCATTCACTTTGACGAGCACTGCTGTGCTGTCGTCTTTCGCGCTGCCCTTAATAATGAGACTCTCGGATTGAGTCACAAATGTTCGAGGGCTGGAGAGCAAGACCACGGGCTTGTCGTAGTCGAGGATGATGCTCCGCTCAATCTTTTCAATCACTCCTTCGCTACCAAGCTCTTCGACGATGACTGTTTGGGCTCCAGCGGCCAGCTTAGCGCGAAATTCGAAGTGGCCCTGGTCGTCAGCGCTCGTCTGCCGAGAGCCCCAACGTAAGATGGTGCCGGGCTTTGCTTTGCCTTTAACAAGCAACTCTCGATCACTGAGGATGCTGCCCTGGGCTGGAGCGTTGAGCACGAGAGAGCTATGACTCTTTGAGGTGGCGACGAAGCTTAAGGCCACGGCGGCTACAACGACCAAGGCGGCGGCTGCCCAGAGTCCGATATTCGAGGACCCGGTTTTAGGGGATCGCTTGGAAGACTGGGGCGGGGGAGTCGGCGTGGACTCTTCGTCGTCCTCCATGTCTTCTTCGCTGACCATCGTTTGAGCATGACGAAAGTCGCCTTCAGGCGCGATGGTGATGGCCGACGCATTGGCTGAGCTTGCTGCTTCCTCCTGGCTACTGTCAGTGGAGATTTCAAGGTAGAGTTCGGGGTTGTCCTGGCTCATGCTCTGCAGGCGTTGTTTGCATTCTAAAGCAGTGGGGCGCTCGCTTGGTTCTTTGTTGAGGCAGTTCATCACCAATGTGTGAAGCGCGGGAGGCGCGTTCAACTTGCTGACGTCCATGATGGGCTTTGGCTCTTTCCCAGTGATACTGGTGATCAACTTGAGCATGCTGTCGCCGCGGAAAGGAGGTGCGCCGGCGAGCATCTCATAGAGCATCACCCCAAGAGACC
>JARGOJ010000062.1 GCA_029210225.1 Planctomycetota bacterium | reverse complement strand
AATTTTTTAAATACAACAACGACGGAGTCCCGTTTAATGCGATCGCTGCGTTAAAGAGAATAGCACCCAACAAAGCCATTTCTGGCCTTGTTCAAGCATTGAAAGAAGAAAACTACTACGATCGTGAGTATGCGGCTAGGGCAATAAGAGAAATAGCTCGGGACCACGCTCCAACGAATGCAGAGGAAGCCATTCCCGCTCTCGTGAAATTATTGAAATTCAAGGACAACTATGAAGTTTGTGAATCTGCGGCGAAGGCATTAGGAGAAATCGGCTGGGTTACCAGAATGCCGGACTACAGCCCAAGCAACGCAGAGAAAGCCATCCCTGCGCTGATACAAGCATTAACGGATGAGGACTCTACGGTTAGTCACTTTGCTGCGAAGACGGCGTTAGGAAAAATCGCGCCTAACAAGGCCATCTCTGCTCTGATTCAATTACTGAGAGACGAAAACAAAGACGTCCGTCGCGACGCGATGGGCGCAATAAAAGACATCGTCAAGAACCACACAATCATTGCTGAGAAAGTCCTGACACAATCCACCACCGCGACCCTCCTTCAAGCATTGAAAGACAAGAACGACGACGTTCGTCAATATGCCTCTAAGCTATTGGGGCAATTTGGCCACTCTCTGGGTTCAACGGATGCGGAGATATCCATTCTTGCCCTGATTCAATTACTAAAAGACAAGAGCGACGATGTGCGTCACTCTGCAGCCTTTGCACTAGGAGAAATTGTCCGGGCCAGGGTGCTGAAACACAATCCAAGCCAAGCTGACAAATCTACGACAAAGGCCATTGCTGCTCTCATTCAATTATCGAAAAATAAGAATACATACGTCCTCTACCATGCAACGAGTGCTTTAAATAGAATCGGATCTAAAGAGGCCATTGCCGCCCTTATTCAATTATTGAGAGACAAGGATGCACGCATTCGTAGATATGCGGCGAAGGCATTAGGAGAAATAAACCGAGGTCCTGGTCCAAGTATAGTGAAGATGGCCATTATCCCTCTTATTCAAAGCCTGAAAGACAAAAGCGACGACGTTGCTAGCTCGGCAGTCCTTGCATTAAGAAAAATAGCCGAGCACCACGGTCCAGCGAGTACTGAGAAAGCCATTCCTGCCCTTATTCTATTGCTGAAAGAAGAGAACAGCGGCGTTCGTCAACTGGCTGCTATTGCCTTGGGCATTAGGGGCGAGGACGCTCGTCGAGCCATTGCTGATAACGCTATCTCTGCTCTTTTGCTAGCCCTGAAAGACAAACGCGACGACGTTCGTCGCTCGGCTGCTATTGCCTTGGACAAGATGAGCGAGGACCTTCGTCCAGCCAATGCTGAGAAAGCTGTTTCTGCCCTTATTCTATTACTGAAAGACAAAAGCGACGACGTTCGTCGCTCCGTGGTGTTTGTATTGGGAGAAATAGCTAAGCACCATGGCCCGGCGAATACTGAGAAAGCCATTCCTGCCCTTATTCTATTGCTGAAAGAAGAGAATGACAGCCTCCGTCGCTCTGCAGCCGTTGCCTTAGGAAAAATTTGCCGGATCGCCAAGCCAAACGCTCTAGCACGGTCCGCCGTCGCGGCGCTGATTCGATTACTAAAAGACAAAGACGACAAAGTTCGTCACTCTGCAACCGTTGCACTGGGGAAAACAGCGATGCTACGCAGTCCTATGGACGCAGAAAAGGCCATGACACGCTCCGCCGTCGTGGTCCTTATCCAAATGCTGAAAGACAAAAGCAAAGACATTCGTGACGCTGCCTCAGCAACATTAAGAATCTTAGGACCTAAAGAGGCCACTCTCGCCTTTATTCAATTGCTGAAAGACAAAGATGACGACGTCCGCAAACGAGCGATTGCCTCATTAGAAGACCAAGGAATCAGCTCTGAGCCGGTCGTGACAAGGGCGGTCGTCACGGCCCTTGTTCAGACAACGAATGACAAAGACCTCGAGATTTGCATTCCTGCAATCCGCACATTAGGAAAGTTCGGCCGAAATCTCGGAGCCGACAAAGTTGAAATGGCTGCTCTTCCCCTCATTCAATTATTGAAAGATAATCGCACAAAACATGATCGGTATCGCGATATCGATCAAATTTCCTACTACGAGACCCCCATTCGTGGGGTTGCAGCTGAAGCATTAGGAGAGCTGGGGTCTGGCGCTGAACAGGTCATTCTTCCGCTCATTCAAATGCTAAAAAGCGACATAAGCAACGCGGCCCGTGACTCTGCGGCTCTTGCATTAGGAGACATCATTGGAGCGGCCAGTTTGCCTGGCCACAGCCGAAACAAAGCTGAAAGAGACATGATCGGTTCTGCCGTCGCGACCCTTATTCAAACGCTGAGAGACAAGAACAACAAGAGTCGTAATTCTGCGGCGAAAGCACTAGGAGAGATAGCCGGATCTCTCGATCAAAGCGACGCTGAAAAGGTCATGATACGGTCCGCCATCGCGGTCCTTTTGAAAATACTGAAAGACAAAAACGACAAGGCCTGTGGCTCTGCAGCGGCCGGATTGGGAAAGATTGGCCAGGCTCTCAATGGAAGCGACGCCGATCAGGCCACGACACGCTCCGTCGTCGCGGTCCTTATTCAGATGGTGAAAGAAGCCAAAGGCGACAAGCAATACCGTGCGATCACTGCGCTAGGAGGGATGGGTGGGGCAACCAGTCCAGGCAAAGCCGAAGAAGCTGTGACACACTCCGCCATCGCGGCCCTCATTTATGCATTGAACGATAGAGATGACTGGGTTCGTTACATTGCCGTTGAGGCACTAAGAAACATTGGCCCGAAAGCAATTCCAGCTCTCATTCAAGCCTTGAACTCTCAAGATCTATCGGTTCGTCGCTCTTCGGCGGAGGCATTAGGAAATATTGGCAGGACTGCTGGTCCAGCTGAAGCTGAAAAGGTCACTCTTGCCCTTCTCGAAGCGTTGAAGAAGAATAAATTCGCTCGTTGGAGGACCGCTTCTGCGCTGGCAAAAATAGGACTTAAGACAAAGCCTGTCATGGAAGCCTTAAAAAGCTTACTCAAGCACAGAGATTATGCTTCGAGGGCTGCTGCCAGAAGAGCATTAGAAAAGCTTGGCTCGAAATAGAAGAAGGCCGGCTACTTTCACAGGTCTTCGGGTCCTTCCTCCAGCACGTCCTCGGCCAAAGCCCCAAGCTCCCCACCAGCCTTAACCAACTCTCTTAACGTTGCTTCAAGTGGGCGGGCGTTCTCTTTTAACGCTGGAAGAACTCTGAGCGCCGATCTTATTCGACCTGGATCTCCCGATTCGAGGATGCTCCTAAAGGTTCGCAGCGACTCTTTCGGAGCGACCTTGGCATAGGCTTCTAGAGAACTCACAAAGAGGCTCTCATCGTTCGACTCCTGAGTGTTCTTCCAAAGCACCGGCCCCGCGAGCTTGGCCTTTGGCCCCAACTCTCCCAAAGCTTTGCATGCGACCCAACGGATACCAGGAGCTGCTGTCTTCGCGGCTTCAATAAGAGTTGGGATCGAGGCTTCACAGCGTATCTTCCCAAGAACCTGAAGAATCCGTGATTGCACCGTAACCGAAGGATCTTTAGAGAGAAGTTGAAGCAAAGCCGGCACACCAAAGCTCGCCTTCGTTCCTAGCCCGCCAAGACGCCAAACACCCTTACTTCGTTCGTGCCAGGGCTTGTCCAAGGAGAGGCTCTCAAGCCACTCGGGGATGCTCTTTCCTTCGTAAGTCCAACCCAGACGGCGCTGTTCTCGCGTCAGCTTGGCGAGCACGTTCAAATTTCCAGGGTCAGCCTGGTATGCGCGTTCGAGTTTTGAAAGAGAGTCCATACACGATCCAATGTTTTTGGATTTGCCATAGCTTCTATCTCTTATAAACAATTGTGAAGGGAGAGACCGGCTCCGATTTCCATCATTCGCCCCCCTCTGACTTGGGCCTTCCAAAATTCATCCTACAAGATATAGCGATGCGACTCCTTTCCACCATGCCCCATTCCCTCCGCAACACCACTCCTTGGTCCTCCGCGTCTCTCTCTTCGAGAGTCATCTAAATATTTGCAAGCCATAGACTTATACAAAAGCTCGCGCCTGCTTAGGGATCACACCACTCTATGAAGGGCTCTTTGAAAGAAGCTCCCCCTTCTATGACATTAATAATGCTGTTCTTGCAATCTAGCGACGACTTCCATACTCGATAGAGTGGCCCTAACATTCGTTTCATACTATATAGAGTAGTTCGACAAGGAGCTCTTGAGAGAGTGCTGCTGGGCTATACCTTATATATATGGATGTTGAGAGATCCTTCCCGAGTCATGAGAGAATTTGAAATTCAGAATCGAAGGGCCGTGTCTCTTTGTTCGAGAGCTGTGTCTCTTTGTTCGAGAGCCGTGTCTCTTCGTTCGAGTGCGTGTCTCTTCGTTCGAGATGGCGTGTCTCTTTATTCGAGGAGCCGTGTCTCATCTCTAAAAAGCCGTGTCTCTTCCATCGAGGCGATGAGTCTCTTGATTCGAGGGCTGTGTCTTTCGTTTCGAGAAGCGTGTCTCTTCGTTCGAGGGGTGTGTCTCTTGCTTCGAGAGATGAATCAAAAGTTACAAGTCCTTAATTCATAAGCTTATAGGCTGGGAAAGTTGGGATGATGAACGGGCCTTTTAGGGCTTCATCCCCGTGTCTCTTCGTTCGAGATGGCGTGTCTCATCGTTCGAGACCCTGTGTCTTTCCATTCGAGAGCTCTCTAAGAAATTAATATGAAAAGAGTTACAGAAATCTTGGGGGCGTGTCGAAACAATCGAGAAGCGCTCTAAGTCCTTGATTTACTCTCGATCAAAGAGACACGCTTATGATGGCTTTCATCTTAAGTCCCTGATTTCGTTGGGCTTAAGCGACCGGTGATTTGCTCTTCCTGACCTGCGGATGATGTATAGATGATGTTGTGATGATGATCATCAACAATCATGGGATCTTTTAGCACTCATAAATCATTGGAAGCTTGTCACTTACATCAAAGACCATCATTTTCACGGCATCTATTTTTTCTTTACGAGCATCCTCGCTAATCTGTGGGGACGGAAATGCTTCAGGAGGAGAATCGACCGTGAGCAACCAGACTTTGAGAATTAGTGAAATCGGACGCGAAGAGACACAACGCTGGGAATCCTGGCTTCAAGAGGTTGATCGCCCCTCTCAAATTCTCACTCCTACCTTCGAGATCGACTTCAATCTTGAATACTGGTCCTGCCAACTCTTTGGAGGAAGCTCTAAGGAAGCTCGAAAGCTCCACGAGATCCTAGACATCGCCGGGAAGGTCCTTGGTCGTATCGAAGTCGGCGCCTACGCTGGAATGAACCTCGAACCGTTCGACCGTCTGGTCATGCTCGCCCTTATCCAGCTTTGGTATGACCAGGGAGGAGATCCTCAGGGACGGATTGCTTTTAGTTATAGGTCCTTGTTCCGACGCCTTGGGCTGAAAGCAGGAGGACGGCAAAACCAGCAGGTTAAAGATTCCCTCGATCGCCTGCGCCGCTGCTTTATCACCTTGACCAATTGCTTTATGTCGAGAACCGAGAAGGGCAAGATCATCCCTGTCGAGACGGAGGCTGATCCGTTCACGATTCTTAAGCTCAAACAAACCGCCACCTTAGGATCGGGTAAAGAGGCTCAGCGCTTAGTTGTGTGCCAGCTCTCTTCTATTGTTATGTCTGGTTTGACCGAGCCTGGGCGGCTTCGTCCTCGGATTCATAGTGGGGTTTTGCAAAAGCTCCGGGCCAAGAACAGCGTGGCGATCTTGCTTCACGGTTATTACAACGGCCGGATGCGTATGGGTGAGGAGCGCTTCTTTGAATATAAGAGCCTTGGTAGTGAGCTGAGGATCAAGGAACAGTTTCACTCTAACTTGGTGAATCGACTGCTAAACCCTCATGAGAAGCTTGAGAAAATTGGCGCGATTACCATTGCTGAGGAGAAGAAGTCGCGGCGAGGCAAGGGATTGACTATTACTCTCCTGGCGCCTCCCGGGGAAGAAGACAAGCCTATTGTCATTCATATTGAGAATGAGCCCAATCGCATCCCCCTCAAAGACGAGGACAAGGATCAATTGCCGCTCTTTGAGGAAACTCCGGTTTCCTATGACGAACAACTGCTCTTGGCGTTCCGGGCTGCGGGAGTCAAGAACATCAAGTTTCTACTAAAGAAGTACGGGCAAAATATCTCAGAACGAGCACTATGGGCCCTGCTGGAGAATGTCCGGGAGAAGAACGCTGACGTGAAATGGGAGTGGCGTCGCGGTCCTGATGCCTATGTGGCAAAGTGCCTGAACGACGGTTACTACATTCCCGACGATTACAAAACGCCTAAGGAACGTTTTAAAGAGATCCAAGACAAAGAAGTGAAACGCGCCGAAATTTTGGAAGCGAAGGAAGTTGCAAAGAATGAACTGGAACAACGAAAACAGACCGCTCTCCAAAGTCTCGATGAATCCGCTCGGATTACCCTTGAAGAAACGGCTATCGCGAGAATGTTGGCCGACTGTCAGGGACTTCGCGGACTTCTCAAACAAGACACGACAGCATCCCCCACTGCAGCCCTTGAAGAGCGCTACCCCGGTCTTAGCAACTCCATTGTCAAAGACGCCTACAACAAACAGTTCAACAAGATTCTCCTTGAACTGGCCGGAGAAAACTCATAGCCCCGCCTCTTTTCCATCCTCCAGGCTGTCATCGTCCTCACGGAGTCGCGCTTCTAAAACAGGAGTGAAGACGTCCTTGGCAAAACGCTTTGTCGCTTGTCGGTCGAAGCAACGGATTAAGAAGTAAGCCAAGCCTGGACACATGGTTGTGAATGAAATCGGTTGGAACATATAAATCTAATCCCGGGCGGACACAGCCTCCAGTGTGTCCGCCCTTTCGCATTTGGTGTTCGCTATGCGTCCGGATGACAGTCGCTTTGATTCGCCCCCCTGACTCTGGATTTTTGGAGGATTCTGTCCGATAGTGAGGCTTTCAAGCTGGGGAAGAAGAGGAAGCTTTCTATGCCGTACGATATTGTCTGTTTGCCTGGAGATGGCATTGGCGTTGAGGTCATGGACGAGGCGCAAAAGGTCTTAGCGCTACTTCAAGACATGTTTGGCTTCGACTTTCGCTTCGAGAGCATCCCCTGCGGCGGCAAATACTACCTCGAAAATGGCCGACAACGAGATTGGCCTGAAGGCTCCGAAGAGAAGTGCAAGGCCGCCGACGCCATACTCCTCGCCGCCGTCGGTTGGCCCAGCCCCGACGGTCCTGGCCCGGTCACAATGAAGAACGGCAAAATGGCCGGCTACTCCCCTGTCATCGGCAATCGCGTCAACTTAGACCTCTACGCCAATGTGCGCCCTGTCGAACTCTACAAGGGCATCCCCCACATTATTCATGGTCGCCCCATGCAGATCTGGGACCCCGATAAGGTCAACATGGTCTTCATCCGGGAGAACACCGAAGGTCTCTATGCTGGCATCGGCGGCAAGCTCAACCGCGGCGGCAAAGACCTCGTGGCGATAGACAATCGCATTATCACTCGGGAAGCTTCAGAGCGAGTGATTCGCTATGCCTTCGAGCTTTGCAAGCAGCGCGATAAAGGAAGCCCCTGCGATGGCAAGCCTCGGGTCACCGCCATCGTCAAAGACAACGTCATGGACGGCTGCCGCCTGTTCCGGGATATCTTCTTTGATGTCGCGAAAGAATATGAAGGCATCGAAACCGGCAAGGACATCGTCGACGCCTTCACTCAATGGCTCATGAAAGAGCCTGAGCGCTACGACGTTTGCGTGACGACCAATCTCTTTGGCGATGTCGTCACCGACTTGGCGAGTGTCCTACAGGGCGGCATGGGCCTCGCTGTCGGGAATAACATCGGCGACAACCACGGTATGTTTGAGCCCATCCACGGTTCTGCTCCTCCCCTCTCCGGCAAAAACGCCGCGAATCCCTTGGCTATGATCCTCTCGACCAAGGAAGCTCTCGATTGGCTCGGCAAGCGCAAGGGCGATGCTGAGCTTTGCAAAGCCGCGAGCCTGATTGACACCGCTGTCCGCGAGCAAGTCATCGCCGGTGAAATCTTGACCGCCGACATTATTGGCGCGGACAAAGCTTCAAGCTGCACAGCAGTCACCGAAGAGCTCCGTCGTCGCATCAAAGCCGCGAAGTAAATAAGACCTCTTCTCCTTTTGGAATGAGCTTTGCATTACTCGTCTCCTCACCGAGTTAAATTTCGGTGAGGAGAGTGAAGTGATAGATAAAGTAGCGTTTCCAGAGGGAAAGCTCCCTTATTCAAAGGGAATGGGTTCTTCGCAAAAGTCCAATCTTGGCGTTTTGCCAAATGCAGTTTTAAGCTTTGGCAAGATCATCGTCTCTATGGTCCTAGGCTTTGTCACAGGCCTTGGCTTTCTCATGATCCTCTTAATGATTGCGATCGCCGTGAAGATCGGTTTCCCAGGCCCTCTGGGAGATCGACTGGGCGGGATCGTGTCCGTTTTGGCCTATGCGCAAGGACCGATTACGACGGTTTTTGTGACCTTGGCCATACTACGCCAGGAGAAAGAGATTTCTCGGGGAGAGCATCACTGTGAATGAGCTGGAGTCCCGCATCAATGAATTGCCGGTGACGAGAAAAGCGTTCAAGATCCCTGTGCTTCGAGCTAGAACCATGAAGGCCTTGCGCTGTGTTTACTGCCATGACAATGTGCACATGGGGGCCTTGGGGGTCTCCAATTGCTCAAGCTGCCAGACTTGCTTTCACGATGAGTGCCGGGAGATGCTCTATGGAAAGAGTCGCTGCCCGACCTTCGGCTGTGAGGCGATTTTAATAGATCTAGGACGCCCGGAAAGACAGAGTGCGCAGTCCTTTGGCTGGGAGCTTGAATTTCTGAGTAACAATTGGAGTTGGAAAGGGGCCTTGATTTCTGGATTGAACATTGTCATTGCTGTCTTTGTGACCGTGGCCTTCACGACTTTATTGTTATCCATGGGCTTGTGGTTCCTCACCTTCAGGTTTCCCCCGATGATCATCGTTGGAATTCTCATGGTGCTGGGATCTTTCCTCCAAGCTCCCGCAATGTTCATTTTGAGCTCTCAATGGCTCTCGCGAAAGACACCGTTACCTAGTTCTTGAAGATCATGAATAGGAGAGAGGACGAGCTTTTCAATGAAGATACAGGTGAAGAGCTTAGCGCCAAGTTTTGGTTCTGCTTCTGTCAGCTATGAGGAATGCGCTCCGGCCATACTGAGATGTGTCTACTGCCACGACGATGTTCGTTGTGGCGGCCTTCATGTTGCTAATTGTGAGAGTTGCCAGGTCTGCTTTCATACTGAGTGTCGAGAGCAGTTCTCAGGGGATGCTCAGTGCCCCACCCTCGGTTGCCCGGTGAGGCTTGATGATACTTGGCATAGGAGTGAAGACCGGATTTGGTCTTTGGAAGCTGGAGCAAGCAGCTCGGTTTATATATTGGACTCGTTCTTAGCCTTGCTGATGTTTACGCTTTCTGCCGTCGGAGCTGTGGTCTTTACATCGGGCCTGACCGGCGCGACCTTGATCTTCGGTGGATGGCTTAGTTCTTTTGATGTGCTCGGCTTTCAATTAATCGGGCTTTTCTTCGTCCTCCTAAGCTTTGTTCAAATGCCCTTTGCCAGCTATTACAGCTTCCAGTATCTTTATCAGCGGACTTATCCTCGTCGAGTTTGAATGATGTTGGTGAACCCACGCCTGTACTCGACTCGATGTGAGAGACACAGCGAAGCCCTGTTATTGTGAGCAGAAAATTAAATGGACATAAACGACTTGGAGACAAGCCTTCTTAAGCTTGAGAGCGCCGATCAATTCTCAGGTGTCGTCTTAATAACCCAGGGAGAAGAGACGCTCTATGAAGGGAGCTTTGGCTTCGCCAGTCGGTCATGGAAGGTGAAGAACACCCTTGATACGCGCTTTGACACGGCATCAATCACAAAGCTGTTCACGGCGGTCAGTGTGCTCCAGTTGATTGAGCGGGGAGACTTCACTTTAGACACAAAAATCACGGACTATTTAGATATAGATCTCGGCAATGTATCGAAAGAGGTGACTGTCTCACAGCTATTGACTCACTCGTCGGGGATTGGCGATGACGCCGAGGAGGATAACGGCGAGAAATACGCTGATATTTGGCGAGAGCGGACCAATTACTTAGTGACCAAGACCATCGACTTCTTACCTCAGTTTATCCATAAGCCCGCCAATTTCGCTCCTGGGCAAGGTTGCCGTTATTGCAACTGCGCCTATATCTTGCTTGGCCTCGCGATTGAGAAGGCAAGCGGTTTAGACTACCGCGACTATGTTGTGAAGAACATCTTCCAAAGAGCGGGAATGAGTCACTCAGGCTTCTTCCGCTTCGATCAAAGCGCTGAAAAAGTGGCGGTTGGCGCCGATCCTGTTTTCAATGAGAATAAGGAAATCATTGGATGGCAGAAGAACATCTATTCTTTTCCTCCCATCGGATCTCCCGATGCCGGGGCTCATGTCACCGCTGGAGAATTAGTTGTCTTTCTCAGGGCGGTTCAAGGCAACGCCCTCCTCTCTTCGGAAATGACCGAAGCCTTCTTCACTCCGAGGACCCAGTATCGCGAGGTGGACGAGGGAACCCGGGAATTTGGCTACGGCCTTTGGTTTGCGCTTAACAAAGAGCGCGAGATTCTCTGTTACCAGAAAGAAGGAGTCAACGCTGGTGTGAGCGCGATCTTACGGCATTACCCAGGGAAGGATTTGACGGTTGTGATTCTCTCGAATATGGAATCGGGAGTCTGGCAGCCGATGGAGATCATTCACAAATTGAATTAGGCGCCGAGGGCTTTGAGAGCTTTCTCTGCGCGGATTCTTACATCTCGGTTTCTGTCTGTTTTTAGTCTCTTTAGAACGGTCATAACCGCGTTGTTTTTGAGCCCTATTTCTCCCAGGGCGAAGGCGACGAAGTAACGAAGCTCATCGTTCTTGCTCTTAGCGTTTTTAAGAATGCTGGGGACCGCGACTTTCGCTTTTGGCCCAATCCTCCCCAAGGCATAGGTGGCGGCCATGCGAAGGTCTTCACTCTTGTCGGCCAGCGCATGAGTGAGGGCAGGAATCGCCGCTTCTGCGCTTCGCCCTATTCCGGCCAGGGCGGATGCCGCTTCGTAGCGATCTGCTTCATCTATGCTTGCGAGAGCCTTCATGAGCGCGGGAACCGCTTCTTTAGCGGCCTCTCCCATTTCTCCCAGAGCTATCGCCGCCTGTCGCCGAAGTCTTTCTCTTGGGTCTTTCAAAAGCGCGATGAGATCAGGGATGGCTTCTTTTGCTGCTGGTCCAATCTGACCCAGACTTGACGCAGCGGCGGCGCAGACTTTTTCATTCTTGTCTTTTAAGAACTCTATGAGCTTCGAGCTCGCCGTCTTTGCTTTTGCTCCGAATCGCCCGAGAGAAATGATGGTGGCCCGCTTAAGGGTCGCGCTTTTATCATTGAGTTGTTTAATGAGCGCTGGAACACTTTGCTCAGCATTGGATGCAATGGCACCAAGGGCATAGGTGGACGATTGACGAACATCGTCACTTTCATCTTTGAGAGTCGTGATGAGGGCCGGAACAGCGCTCGCAGACTTGGAACCAATTTTTCCTAAGGCTATGGCCGCAAAGCTGCGCACCTTCTCATCCTTATCGCTGAGTCTCTCTATGAGAGCAGGAATGGCTTGCGCGGCTTTTGCTCCGATGAAGCCAATCGTGGCGATAGCTTCAAGGCGAACTTTTTCGTCCTTATCTGAAAGACGTTCAATCCACTGGGGGAGCGTTCGTTCTGGCTTCTCGACTGTCTTCGGCGCTCTTTGTTTGGAAACGGCGGACGCGCATGAGACGGAGAGAGCAGCAAAGATGAGGAGGGTGAGGGTCTTCATTGCCTTGCTTCTGCATTTATTGATTTCTAGTATTCACTCAAATGATACCTGGCTTTTGTCACGGTCTTAATTCCAAGTGTTATCTGCACTCCGGTCCACCGGTCTATTGGCGATGACATTCGGCCATGAAACGAGCGCATTCTCTCGTCATAGCCCGGGCCTCCTCTACCTGCTTCGATAGACCGAGGGCGTCTGCCAATACAAGGACCTGAGCCCAGGCGTGAGCGCTCTTTTGAAAGGCACCTATGGCTTGCTTATAGGACTTCGACTTATAGAGGCGCTGCCCAAGGGCCAGCTCACTCTTGGCCATCTCTTCCTGTTGACTTAATTGAGATGGGATTGACAATTGATTCGGCTCTTTAACGACCCCGCGGCAGCGTCGACAAGGGCCGAACCTGATTCCGGAAACACAATAGCGGCAAAAACTCTCCACTTTTGTGCCATTGACGTAATGATCGGTTCGGTCTTCACTCTTATCAAAGAGAGACGCGAGAGGCTTTTGCAATATGTCCAAGGCTGTCAAATGCAGCTCTGAGCCTCGACTAATCAATAAGAAGCGACCATCACTTGAAAGCCTCACATCAGATATCGACTTTTCATGATCGACGGTCAAGAGCGACGCTCCATCGGTCGCTGACCACAAGCCAACAGAATCGGCGTAGCGTGCGACAATCATTGAACCGGACGAATCAAAAGCGACGTCATAAGCCCAAATCGGCAGAGAGATTGTCTTGATTGGCGATTTGGATTTAGAAAGATCCCAAAGGCAAAGAGTCTTGTCATAAGAGGACGAGATAAAGACAGACTTGTTTTTTGGATGACACTGAAGCCCCAGAACCCCATCTCTGTGGCCTTGAAGGTCGTAGAGCTCTTTGCCAGTCTCCGCGTCCCAGACAATAATGTTCTTATCCGCCCCAGCGCTAAGAAGCCAGCGCCCATCAGCGGAGAAGCTCGTTGCGGCGCCCCAACTCCAACCTGTCAGTGAGTCCCGTTCAACTCTCTTTGACTCCGATCCGCGACGTAAAATCAATTTGTGTTTGAGTGCCTTGGTCGTGGTCTCCCAGACAGAAATACTCTTGTCGTAGTATTGCAATGCAACGAGCTTATCGTCAGGGCTGAAGCTCGGATTCTCTGCAGGGGTTTTCCCCGCTTTTGTTTTGAACAACTGCTTGCCGGTGGAGCTGTCCCAGAGGAAAAATTGTCCATTCCAAAAGCTGCTCCCTGCGATCATGCGACCTGAGTGGCTGAAAACCAAAGAGTTCATGTACTGTGAGACCTGCAAAGGCCGAATTGGCCGCTTCTTTTGTAAGTCCCAAAGCTGTGTTTTGATTGTGCCGTCCGAGCTCTCTGTCTCTGAAATCGCGGCCAACTCCTTCTTAGGATGGAGCGCTAAATCAATAGACTTCGCGCCTCCAAGCAGCTTTAGTTTATCAATGACTTTGTAAGACTTCATATCCCATAAGCGCACAGTTTTGTCATAGCCGACAGACGCCATCTTTTGGCCATCGGGAGAGAAGGCGACCCTCGCCACGGCATCCTGGTGGGCGTTAAAGGTTTGCATTAATTGACCCGTCGCAATCTCCCACAGTCGGATTGTTGAATCGGCGCCGCAAGAGGCAAAATACTTCTCTTCAGGGTGCAACGCGACCCACCAGACAGGCTTTGTGTGCCCGCGGATTAAGAGTCGACGACGCCCTGTCTGAATATTCCAAATTTGTATCGTGTTATCGTCCACGGCGAGGATCATTGAGTCGCTCTTTGCGGACAGGGCGAGGCCAGATATCGTTGAATTTAATTGAATGGGCTGAGGAGCCTTACCCTCCAAAGGCCAAAAATGAACTTTATTGCCTCCAGTTGACGCCAAATAACGACTCTTCTTATCGAAGGCCAAGCACCAAATCGTTGAGGTGTGACCGCGAAAACGATGAACCGCTGTCTTCTTTTGAATGTCCCAAACAATCACAAGCTTGTCGCGCCCGGCAGTGGCTAACCACTTTCCATCAGGGCTAAAACAAAGCCGAGTGATTGGCTGACTGTGGGCGCGCCATTGCGCAATCAATTGTGCGTTTTGACGATCCCAAAGATGGACATTGAGGTCCTTTCCCACTGAGGCAAGTATTCTCCCTGCAGGATGATAAGCGACATCCCTCGTTCCTCCTCTATGACCGAGGTAAGAGGGACGACGCTCACCTTTTATCGACCATTGCTGAACCCCTGTGAGTCCGTCGCTCTTTGCGAATTTTCCGGGCGTTTGAGTCACCGCGAGGCTTTGCCCATCGGGGCTGAAAGCGACGCTTGTCAATTTATCTTCACTGGCCAGATGTCGGGCCCAGAGAGGCGTTCCCGGAATATCTTTCAATTGTAGCCAGAGAGTCCGTAGCGACCCCTCTAACTCTGGACAAACGGCTTTCTCGGCGAGCACCCAGGCGGCCATGAAATCCTTGGATTTAAAAGCAATCCGAGCGCGTTCGAGGAAGCCCTCTTTGACGAGGAGCTCTGCTTTCTTGCGTTGTGCCTCTTCAGCAATACGGGCTAAGCGAGCCTTTTCCGCCGCCGCACGAGCCAGCTCTTCTTCAGCTCTGGCCTTCTTCTCCGACTCAAGGGCCTTGCCTTCCGCGACGCGAGCGAGGGCTTCAGCGGCCTTGGCGTTCTTCTCTTCAACCTTGGCCTTTTTCTCGGCCTGCTTGGCGAGCTCTGCGGATTCGCGAGCGCTGATCTCTGCAAGTTCGGCTTTCTTGCGTTCGGCTTTCTCGGCGTCTCCAGCAGCGATCGCGACTTGGCGTTCGCGCTCGACCAGACCGACCCCACCAACGAGGCCAACAATAATGACAACGGCCGCAGCTATTAATCCCTGGCGTGTTCTCCGGGCCGATTTCTTGGCCGCGTCACGGTGCGCCTTCTTTGTCAAAACCTTCTCTAGGAGATCCTCTTTGTCACTATGATTGTCGTCGAGCTCTGATAACTGAGCTTCAGCCAGTCCTAAGTCTCCACAGAGCAAGGCTCCTCGCGCATAACTGGCGCGCGCCTCTTCACGACCCAGGATCGCCTCTTTATTCTCCTCCCAAAGCATTGTGGCATTTCCGAAGGCTGCTACGGACGAGGCTAAATCACCATAGAGGCGGTTTCGTTCTTCTAGAGATAAATTTGTCCCGGAAGCGCTGTGCAATTTTAATTGGCATTGTTTCAGTGTTTCCTGAGCTTTGTCTGAGAGCGTCGTGCTCTCTTTGTGACGTAGATAGTCTTTCAAGTCGGCCTGGAAGGCGTCGACGGTGTCATAGCGGCCCAGGGGGTTTTTAGCCATGGCCTTTCGGCAAATGCCCTGGAGTTCAGCGGGAATTGATGAATCGAACTGAGGAGCTTCACTCTCACAGGCGCGGAGCAAGACCTGAGTCAATGTCTCGGGCCTGCCTTTTTCTTTTTTGATGTGAGGAGGATGTCCGGTGAGAATTTCATGGAGGATCGCGCCGAGTAGGTATATGTCAGTGAGATGATTGATCTGTGAACTCTCACCCTCAGCAAGCTCTGGAGCCATATAAGCAGGAGTGCCACGGGGACCGCGTATGCCGGACCTGTGAAGGGAGTTGATGAGGCTGGAGTCCGTTGAGTTTGAGGCATCGGCATAGGAGACGGAGATGCCCCAATCCATGACTAAGACTTCGCCGTATTCTCCAATCATGACATTCTCGGGTTTTAAGTCGAGGTGGCATATTTTCTTTGTGTGGGCGAATTTCAAGGCGTTGCATACATCGAAGAGAATGTCGAGATGGTCTTCGGTTTCAACCTTGTTGAACTTCTTGCTCTTCTCTTTTTCCTCGTCATTTTTGGGATGTAATATTTGCTTCCATTCCATGCCGTCGACGAGCTTCATCGCCAGGAGTATTTCGCCTTGCTCATTTTCCGCGAGTTCGTGGACAGAGACAATGTTGGGATGATCGAGTTGCCCTGTGACCCGAGCCTCGGCGACGAATTTTTCTCGTGCGATGGGATTGGATTGCCCGGAGATGATCTTTTTTATCGCGACTTCGCGATGTAAGCTTCGCTGCCGGGCCTTGTAGACAACCCCCATACCACCACGACCAAGCTCTTTAATAAATTCAAAGCTCGCTCTTTCGGCACGGGTTGCGATGCTATTTGTAAGGGGAGAGGACCCTGGCTGATCCGGGCCGGTGACCAGAGTGTTTGCTTCCTGAAAGTTCTGCCCTTGTCTTGGCTGATTGATATTCGGTTGATTGGGAGCGATGGTTGCTTTCGCTGAGAAGGTTGCACGGGCAAGGTCCTGATAGGGCATCGCCATCGTATCCTGAGAATCTGCATTGTAGGTCAGTCCAGGGTCACCGGCGTCCAAGCTCGCCCCAGGCATAGTTTGAGACCATCGAAAACGCAGCTCTTCTTCATTCATCGCTTCTCTATCCATCCTATTCATGTTTCATGATGGTAGCAAAGTTAACAGGGCTCCTCTTCTATAGACTTCGTGTGGACATGGAGCTTTTTAGTCATGGTCTTTGATTTGAGTCGAAAAGGGTATGACTGAGAACATGAAGGACCCATCCCATGTTCTCAGTCATAGAGTCGATGTTTATTGCTGATTCACAGTGAGGAAAAGATGTTCACTGTGTTCAAGAGGGATTACCCGCAACGGCTATTTCTCATCACAAGAAAAGCAAAGAAAAGCTAAGAATCTTTGAAAAGGGCTGATTTGCTTGGCTGAGGAGCAACAGTTTTTCTATGTGTTGGAAAACGGTAGTCATGTGGTGAATTCCTATCGCTTCCAAATTTGTCCTAAGGAAAAGCTTGAGCTGGAGTGAACAATAAATCCCGGGTAGACACAGGATCGGATTGCCGAACCACGGATTGCCGAACCACGGATTGCCGAATCGCTACCCCTACATTTTTTTCGCGTTGCTGTGGGCTGTGGGTTATATGATTGGCCATGTAGGGGCGCGACCCTGTGTCCGTCCTTCTTTGGATTTGGTTCCATTCCCCGACAAACAATAAATCTTGGGCATCCAACAAATCCAGGGCAGACACAGGGTCTGCCCCTACATTTTTTTCGCGTTGCTGTGGGCTGTGGGTTATATGATTGGCCATGTAGATGACAGACCCTGTGTTTGCCCTGGATTTGGTTTTATTCCCGACGAACTGCCCCGGAACTGTTATGAATTATATTGATAAAAAACGAGCTTCTCAATGTTGAGGGCTTCCAGCGCTTCTTTGCTCAAATTCGGGCAATTTGAGACTTCGAGTTCTTTGAGGGGTAGGTGTTGGAGTGTCCCGATCACCTTGTCAGTGATGCCTTCACAGTCTCCCAGTGTCAAAGACGTGAGGGGAAGATTCTTGAGCTGCTTTATTCCATCATCAGTGATTTCTGGACATTCCGATAAATCTAAA
>JARGOJ010000061.1 GCA_029210225.1 Planctomycetota bacterium | reverse complement strand
TATGAGGTGAAGCTTACTGGAGGAGTGCCAGATTTTGCTTGGATTCGCACTGTCTTTGTGCAAATCGCAGCGGCCTTGGAACACGCACATTTAATGGGGATTATACACCGAGACTTGAAGCCAGAGAATATCTTGATTCGTGCTGGATCCGATGAGCCTGTACTCATAGATTTCGGTCTTGGGAAGCAGCTCGATTCAAGCTCCATGGAGGAGGCTCTTGCCTTGACGAAGACGGGTGTGGCGATCGGTACTCCAGCGTTTATGGCGCCGGAACAGATTGATGCGAAGGTCTACGGCAAGGTGTCCACCGCGGCGGATGTTTGGGGTTTGGGGACAACACTTTATTATTGCCTGACAGGAACAAATCCCTATTCGGGTCAAAGCCCATTGAATCTCTTTAAATCAATATTGACCAAGGCTCCGCCACGAGCGAACGACGCTGACAGCGAGATTCCAAAGACGCTCAATGATATCTGTTTCGCTTGTATGAATCGTGATCAAGCCAGTCGACCAAGCGCAAGTGAAGTCTTCGATAGACTGGATGGGGTGACTCAGGAGGATAGTTATGAGGCGAGGAAGACGAGTCCAAAATTCGCTCTGATCTTCCTGTTTTTATTGACGGCGATGGGCGTTGGATATCTGTTGAACCGGCTACAAAAAGATGAGTCGCCTCGCCAGGGTCCGAGTATAGAACTAACGGCTGGGTCGCAGGAAGTGATCGACCCCTACTACCAAATGAGCGGTCACACGGACGATCCGGAGGCTCGCGTTGAGATCATGATTGGAGAGACTAAGATCGCTTTGAAGACGAGTCCCAGCAGTCTTGGCGCCGGTCGCGATTTTGTTGCGAAAATGCGCCTAGGCGCCGAAGAAAACGACATTGTTATCCGCGTGACAGATAAGCAAGGGTTTTCCAGCCAATTGACTCATAAGGTGCGTTGGCGCAAGAGACTAAGGGTGAGCAAAAGCGGAGCGGGCGATTTTTTAACGCTCTCGAAGGCCGTGGAGTTTGCGCCGGTGGGAAGCATGCTTTTTGTTGACGGTGGGGTTTACAAGGAAAACCTGACCATTGATCGGGATATTGACATTATCTGCGATACCAAGCAAGCTGCTGTTTTGATTGGAAAGAGACGAAGCCCGCTTATTGTCAAGAACGGAAAGATCCTATTGAAAGGATTTAAAGTTCATTATCAATCGACGAGTAAAAAAGAGCGCCCTGCCCTGCTCGTCGAAACAGGAAAATTGACGCTGGTTAACTGCGAAGTACGATCAGACACCGGTGCTGCGGCTATTGTGAATGGGGGAGATCATGTTTTTGAGAAATGCGGTTTCGTCAATTCTCTTTGTGGGCTAGTCGCACGAGATGTCAAGTTATCATTGCGGGGCTGCTGGTTTCGGAATAACTTGCAGGACGGAGTCGTGGTCTCTGGGGGGCGCTCCGACTTGTACTTTTTCAAATGTCAATTCAACGAGAATCGCATGGGAGGCTTCGTTTCAAAAGGAGGGACGGCTTCGTTCGAGAGCTGCGAGTTTTACTCTAATCGGAAGCACGGTGTAGAAGTTCATGGCGTGAGTACGTTAAGGATGACCGGTTGCAAACTGAGTAAAAATAAGACGGGAATGGCGAGTTGGAACTCGACAATCATGATGGCGAAATCTGAGATTGATGAATGCCGACAGAGCGGCATCTCATTGCTCTCGAAATCGACGTTCGTTTGTAAGGACGTGGGGGTCAGGAAAAATGGCCACTCTGGAATCAGCGTATCAGAGGGATCGATCGCGGAGATTAAGGGATGTCGTCTGATTGAAAATGCGAGTTTTGGGGTTGCGGTCGCTTTGGACGGGAGCCTTGCAATAGTGAAGGACACAATGTGCGTCGGCAATCGGCAAGGTGGTATGCGGGTGACTACAGGAGCTCGATTGGAGGCAAACGCCGTCAGCCTAATCAACAATGAGGGATATGGACTCAAACTGCGAGACCGAGGAAGCAGCGCCAAGATCGCCGAAGTAAAGTTTGAGGGGAACAAGGAGGGCGAAATTGAAGAGCCTCCAGGCACAAAGCTGGAGCGATGAGATTGGCAGCCAAGTGTTTTAGGGAATGATCCCAAGTTCAGGCGCTAAGATTGCAACGATAAATGGGCGACCCCTTGACGGACTTCTGAATGAGTGTATACTTTTTGTATAGATAATTTGACAGGAGTCTGAAATGACAAAGTTAGAAAATGGTCCAGCAACTTGGACTGTTCAGGTGTTTTTTGATGGTGATTGTCCGCTTTGCGCGAAAGAGATAGCGATGATTCGTTGGCTGGATCGGGGGAATCGGGTGTGGATGGTCGATATCTCCAAGCCCGATTTTCACGCCGAGGATTGGGGAATGACCCAGCCTTCTCTTATGGCCGAAATTCACGGGAGTCTTCGGGGAGGAAAGCGTATTAAGGGGGTTGAGGTCTTTCGAAGGATTTACGCGGCCGTCGGTTTCTCCCCGCTCGTTTGGCTCACGCGGATCCCTGGAATCAGTCACAGCCTGGACTGGGGCTACCGCCACTTTGCAAAGAATCGCCTCAAGTGGACTGGGCGCTGCACTGATCACTGCGAAGTTCCGAAGACAAATTCTAAAACGTGAACAAAATATACACGCCCGGCTCTTGGCTTAGAGAGTTGGCAGCTTGTATTTTTTAAGTTTCCGGTAGAGGGTCGCTGACCCGATTCCAAGCTGTGAAGCTGTCCGACCGCGATGGCGATCATTTGCCTCGAAGGCCGCGAGGACGGCAGCCTTCTCTATCTCTTCAAGGGTTCGTGGATCTGTCTGCGTTGGATCCTTCGGTGTTTCACCACGCCGCATTTCTGCCGGGAGATCTTCGAGTTCCATCCGTTGACCGTCTCCCACGACCAAGGCCCGCTCCATCGCGTTTTCAAGCTCCCGCACATTGCCAGGCCAGCTGTACAGAGTGAGGCAATCCGCGGCTTCAGGGCTCAGCTCGGGCATGGGGCGTTGAATGCGCTCTGCGAGATTCAAGAGCAGGGTCCGAGCGAGAGCCAAGATATCCTCTGGCCGGTCTCTCAAAGGTGGGACATGAATCTCTACAACTTTGATTCGATAGAATAAATCGCGGCGAAATGTTCCACGTTCAATCTCGACCGGGAGCTCTCTATTTGTCGCCGTAATGAGGCGGACGTCAATGGACCGCTGCCGATTCTCTCCGACTCTTCTGATCTCCCTCTCTTGAAGAACCCTCAACAATTTGACTTGGGTTGCTTGGGAGAGCTCGCCTATCTCATCGAGGAATAGAGTGCCGCCTTGCGCCGCTTCGAATAGTCCAATGCGATCCTGAGTGGCACCACTGAAAGCACCCTGCTTGTGTCCAAACAACTCACTCTCAATGAGACTCTCGCTAATCGCCCCGCAATTGACGGCGACAAAAGCGCGCCCGGCACGAGGAGATTCGTCATGAATCAAACGGGCGATTCGCTCTTTGCCGACCCCGCTCTCCCCAGTGATAAAGACAGAGCTATCGACTCTCGCAGCACGCCGCGCCAACTCGATGACGCGAATCATTTGAGAATTCCGCGCCACCAATCCATCACGATCATTGCTTCCTTGTCCATAGCGCGCCAATTTCTTCCGCCGGGCGCTGAGCTTGCGATCCGTTTTCTTAAGCGCATGAGTCAGTTCTTGAAGGGTCGCTTGAAGACACTCCGTCTCATAGAGCGGCCGTTGCGCCTCTCTCACGTCCTTCCTCCACTCCTCCTCCGGCTTGCCTTCAATTTTACAAATGGCGTCGCCACGACCGACACAGCTTTGCTCAACGCAGAGAACAGCTCGACCATGGCAATAGCTTAAGTAGCCACTGGCGAATCCGGTCAGGGACCAACAGACACACTCGGAGGATAGACCTAGGTGTAGGGTGTGCTGCTCGGCTTCGTAGGAGTTTCGCCAAATCGCCGAAGCATAGGGGCCCGGCTTATCAGGGAGGGGGTCTATCGCGACAATGCCCTGGAGCGCATGGAGGCGGCCCCCTGCACGACGCCCTTCCTCTGGATCCTTCCAGTCAAAATGCTCTCGCAGGGACTCCCCAGTTCTCCACCCGTGACTATATCCGAAGCGAGTCAGCAGACCTTTCGCGGCTGATGAACCAAGGGTCTCGATCAACTCCTTTCTGAGCAGTCCAAGGGCCATCGCATCGAGGATCAGTGATCGCTGTCCGGCGAAGTGCAGAGTGCCCTCGGAGAGCTTTGCGTCGAGTAAGGTTTTGAGGGTGAGCTGATTCATGGCGCATGCATTTCTCATAATGATCGATCAAAGTGGGCTCTCGGTCGATCATTATGATCGAGTTGAGATCTGGGAGTCAATGAGATAGCAAGTTTTGGATTGGCATGATTCTTGTTTATGAGAAAGGCGTGGGATCGGTTGGGAGAGGTCAAGCTGCAGTTGAAGCGAGTTGATCTCAATGCCTTTTGGAGGCGTGAAGATCGAGACTCCGTGTACGACTCATCACTCTGTAGAAAACGACATCATTAAAAGGACAAAACAATGCTGACACTTAGAAAATCCGACGAGCGGGGTCACGGCAATCATGGTTGGCTCGACACAAAACACAGTTTTTCATTCGGCCAATATTTTGATCGGGATCACATGGGATTCCGCGCCTTAAGAGTGATCAATGAAGACTTCATTGCGCCTGATTCAGGCTTTGGAACACATCCTCACAATGATATGGAGATCATGACCTATGTCGTCTCTGGTGCCATTAAACACATTGATAGCCTGGGCCAACACGTAGTCCTAGAAGCCGGAGACTTTCAAATCATGACTGCTGGCACGGGCATCCGCCACAGTGAGTTCAATCCTTCAACCTCGACTCCAACTCACATTCTTCAGATTTGGATTCAGCCCTCCGAAAAAGGACTTAGACCCTCCTATCAACAAATGTCTCTACCTAAAGAAGCTCGTCTAGGTGAACTTCGAAGGATTGCCTCACCGGAGGAGTCAGAGACTGCGTTAAGGATTAATCAAGACGTTCATATTTACGCCTTAGCGAGCGAGAAAGGTCGAGACAAGACATACGAATTGGAGCCTGAGAGGCATCTTTGGATTCAGGTGGTGAGTGGATCATGGCGGATAAACGACGTTGAAGTCACTCGCGGGGATGGCCTCGGTTTGGGCCAGGTCAGAGAGGTAGAGCTGACGAGCCTAAGCGCCGACGCCGAACTGCTCATCTTTGATCTCGCCTAAAACCAAGATCGATAGGAAACGATGGGCGGACACATCTGAGATTTGCATCCATTTCTCTCTCCGAGCCAAAAAAAGCGGGAGATAACTCTCTCTGAGGGAGTGTTTTCTTAGTAAAATGCTGTCAAATGCCCCGTTTTTGGCGGGTGAGACCCAAAATGTGAATCTTTGGAGTGAGAATTAATCCCATGGGCGTCCATTTGGCTCTAAACCGTAAGAAAAAAGTCACTCTTCGGGCAGTGATCCTTGGCGCTCTTATCTTATTCTTCTGTGCCCGAGTGGGTCAGGGGCAGGAAAAACGGAGCCTCGGGCCTGATTTCGAAGATCTTGGTCATCTTGACTATTCAAGACGTGAAACAGCGAGCCTCGCGCTCATTAAGCGTGGAGAAGCCGTCTTGGCAAAATTACGCATTCTTGAGCGTAAGAGCGCCGACCCTGAAATTCGACTGAGAAGTCAATTTCTCATTCGTCGAATCATCAAGAACATTCGCAGCAGTAAAACACTGCCCCTCAAGCTCTCCTTTATCGACTTTGGCGCCGTGACCATCGGCTCTCCTGCCCAGGAGTTAGGACGTCGGGGAGACGAGCAACAACACATGGTCTACATCGAAAAGCCCTTCTTAATGGGGACCTATGAAGTGACTCAGGCGCAGTTCGAAACGGTTATGGGACGAAACCCAAGTTACTTTCAGAAAGGAGGACCAGGAAAAGCCCGGGTGAAGAAATTAACGACAAGTCAATTCCCGGTCGACTCGGTCTCCTGGTTCGACGCGATTGAATTTTGCAATAAGTTGAGCCGCAAGGACTCGCTAAAGAAATACTATGAATTGAAAGATATCAAGCGGAGCAAAGGCGCGATCATTTCTGCGAAGGTAAAAATTATCGGTGGAAACGGCTATCGCTTGCCGACGGAATCGGAGTGGGAGTATGCCTGTCGGTGGTCGGCGACAGGGGCAGCGAGGAAAACGGCCTATCATTTCGGGGATAGGAGTCGGGGGGGCGACGCGAATTTTAGAAGTCGCCGTTCCGCTGGCGCCTACGGTGGAAAGACAAAGGTGATTGAGCTGAAGCGAAGTTGTCGAGTCGGACGCTACAATCCCAATGCTTCTGGACTCTATGACATGCACGGAAATGTCTCTGAGTGGTGTTGGGATTGGTACAAAGAACAATATCCAAAGACCTATCGAAGGGCTGCTTCGGGTCCCAAGACCGGTCGTCGCCGAGTCACTCGGGGTGGCTCCTGGATACTCAATGGTAAGAGTTGCCGAAGCGCTAGCCGAGCTGCCTACGGTCCCTTCGCTGTGAAAAATTACAGCGGGTTTCGAGTGGCAAGGACACCCTGAGATTCATGATGACCAGACAATTCAGAGAGACGATGTTCTTGGCTGTGCTTTGCTTTCTAGCGGTTGCCTGTGAGCAAAAGAAGGCAGATCCATTGGTCAGCGCTCCGATGCCCAGGACTGTGAAGACGGATTTTAAAGATTACAATTTGGTCTTGGTAAGCTTTGATGCGCTTCAAGCCTCTCGTGTGAGGGCGCTCGGCCATTCCCGCCCGACGACGAATAATATCGATCGAATTGCTCGGGAAGCCTACACCTTTGAACGCTGTTACTCCGTGGCGTCATGGACCGTTCCCGCATCTATGACATGGTTCACCGGGGTCTATCCGAGCGTTCATCAAATGACCAATAAATACGCTGTTTACAACGACGAGAGACAGGTCTTCGCGCAGATAAAGAATCAGGCGCCGCGACTCAAAACTCTCGCTGAAGTTCTGAAGAATTTGGGATACGCCACAGCGGGATTTACCGGGAATGCAGGTGTCAGTAAGAAATTCGGCTACGATCAGGGTTTTGATGTTTACGTTCACGACTCACAAGTATTCGGACGCATGACGAAGAGCGTTCCCAGAGCGATTCAATGGTTACGGAAGAACAAGAAGCAAAAGTTCTTCCTCTTTCTCCACGGCTATGACATTCATGGGCAAAGCACCCCAAAAAATGGCTACGACTATCGATTTGTCAGTAAGGATTATGACCGCCGTTTTAGCGGCTCTGAACAGGAACAAGAACTGCTTCGGGAAGAAGGTCTGGACAAGGGACAAATCTCTCTGAGACCCGAAGATGTTCAATTTTGGCGGGCTGTCTACGATGAAAAAGTGCAGCGTGCCGATTCAAAGTTCGGAGAGTTCTTAATTGAATTAGACAAGCTGGGTCTCAGGGAAAAGACGATTCTTGTTTTGACCAGCGATCATGGGACTGAACTTTACGAGCACAAGCGCTTCGATCATGGTTTCACACTCTATAACGAGTTAATCCATGTCCCGCTCATCATTCAATTGCCGGGCCAAAAAATCGGCGAGCGCCTCAGCAACCAAGTGAGCAGTGTCGATGTCATGCCGACACTCTTAGACCTCATGGGAGTCTCCCCGGAAGCGACGGTGAATCAGCAGTGCCAGGGGCAATCATTGACGCCTAATTTTTTTGCGAAACAGAGGCACAGAGCTGTCTTCTCAGAGACGAACTATCGAGACTACACTTTTAAGCGATCGATCATTGATGAAGAGCGTTGGAAGCTCATATTTACCTTGGAGAGCAAGAGCGTTGAGCTCTTTAATCTAAACACAGATCCCTCTGAAACAAGGAACTTGCAAGCTCGGTATCCCGAGCGAGCACGGCAACTCAAAGCCAGGATCTATCAAAAATTTAATGCTATGGGGGCGAAGCTGTCTGCGAAAAAATGGCAGCAAGGACTGAATCCCGTTTATCCTGTTCAAGGCCGCAAGAAATAGGAGCTGTTGATGGTCGCAATGGAGTTCGTCCCCGCGTTAAAAGCCCAAAGAGCCCTTTATGATATTCCCCGTGGCAGGAAGCGCTTTGAACGCTATCTAGAAGTCATGTTGAACGACAATCGCACCGACGTGAAACTCCCCCTACCGGCCTTTAATCCGATGGGAGGAGACTCTGTAAAAGAGGCCTTAGACCGACTCTTGGCGCTTGAAGCTGACGCTGTCGCCGAGCGCGCCCTGATAAAGCTCCAGGAAGACTCTAAAAGCAGAGAGTGGTGTCGCGGTCCGAGCCGGATATCTCTGGTGCTCGTCGACGATGAAGGAGGACAGTGGACCCACCGGGAGATTTTCGAATCTCAGATCGCTGGCTTTCACCCCTCGGCGAAACTAAGTCAGTTCAACGGAGCTTGGGTACCCATTTATCTTTGGGCGGGCGACAGCTATGAACAGCGACATGTTGAAGAAGCGGTCCGAGGGACAATTTTTCGAGCCGGATGGATTCGCGGGAAGGGGCTGCCAAGAACTTTGAGAGATGTGTTGATTCAGGAAGCTATGACCGCGAACTTCGCCGGAAAATCGCCGATCAAAGTGGGTCAGGCTGAGCTTGAGGATATACTTTCGGTCATTCAGAGATTTTTGGCCAGCGAGCATTTTCCAACAATTTTCTCCTGTTGTTACGGGGATCGCATAGCTGATTCCGCGGGCTATGCTATGCTCAATCTAGCAGAGAGAGCAGGTTTGAGAATCCCCTTAAAGTGGCTTGAGCTTGAGACTCCAAACGAGAAAGCACTATTCTCATCTCACTCGAACGAGAGTTCGCTCTAGGTGTCTTGAATGTCACTTCGGGGATTCTAATTATAGCGTTGCCCATTGATTTCGGGGCAACGCAAGCTGTCAACGGAGACGCCCATGGATCCCCTTGAACAATTTCAAGTATTGGCTCGGGATAAGGACATTCGAGAGTTTCAACTCTACTCCGTGGAGCAGAATCGACTCATCCTCACTGGAAGTCGAGATCATGCCTATTACCATCAAATTGAATTGCGATTTGAAAACACTCGGTATATGTCAATTCCTATGGAGTTCAGCGACCCTATTTTCCGTTATGGTGAAGAGGATGATTACGAACGCATTCGTCGTATTGTCGAGCTGGAGAATCAAGACCTCATCATTCATGTTGAGGCGGAGACTCCCGCGGCTCTTGAGCCCCAAAACTTCTATATTGTGGCGCAGACTTTGACGCTTGATTCCGATATGGTCTATCACTATCAGCGAGAGAATTTGGTTGACGGAGAGCGCCTCGCATCCTGGGCATGAGCAGCCATTGAATCTTCCTCATTGAGAGCGAATGAATGGCGCTCGTGTCTTGACGTTGTTTCCTCGCTAGATTTTGTCTGACACTATTAGGACCAACAGCGCGTCTTATGGAATGAATCTCAAGTAAAGGAGTTATTCCATGATTCAAAAGCTAAACAAACACGACATTGTCTCACGCTGGCAAACCTTTCATGCAATTCACCCAGGTTTACGTGGAGCAAATTTGATTTCACGATTGGTGCGGGTTTCTCACAAGGCCACTGGAAAAACGCTCTTCGGCAATGTTCCCGAAGGTGTTTACTCAAATGAAGAGCTCAATGAGCGGACCAAATCCCTCGAAAATCAGCTGATAAAGTCCTTGGTTAAAAAACTACTCGGCTCCTGAGAACAAGGGCTTTGTGCCTGAAGAGCGCCGTATTCATCAGCTGTCATCTTTCTCAGAAACCGTTCAAGTCTTCCTCGTGACTTTGCTATAAATGTCTCACTGTTCATTTCTGATACTGAAAGAAAAGTGAGCCCGAAGATGTCCGAGTCCCTCCACTATCGTAATTGCCACCTCTGTGAAGCTATGTGTGGCTTGGAAATCACTGTCAAGGATGGCGAAGTCTCGTCGATTATCGGGGATAAACAGGACCCTTTCAGTGGCGGCTATATCTGCCCCAAAGCAACCGCGCTCGCCGATCTGCACAATGACCCCAATCGACTACGGCAGCCGGTTCGTCGCATCGGTGATCAATGGGAAACGATCAGTTGGGATGATGCTTTCAGTTTAATTACGGAGAAGATTCAAGGCATTCAAAGTGAATTTGGTCGGGATGCCTTCGGTGTGTATCTTGGCAATCCCGCGGCCCACAACTACGGCATTATGATCGCCGGCATTCCCCTATTGAAAACTCTGAAGACAAGAAACCGCTTCTCGGCGAGCTCGGTCGATCAACTTCCCCACATGCTCGTCGCCTATCTTATGTACGGTCATCAATTTCTGATTCCTATTCCCGACATTGACCGGACCGACTACTTCCTGATCATGGGCGGCAATCCCCTCGCCTCCAATGGCAGCCTTATGACGGTACCGAATGTTAGAAAGCGCCTGAAGGCCGTCTTAGAACGGGGCACGGTCGTCGTGATTGACCCGCGGGCGACTGAGACGGCCAAGGTCGCCTCCGAACACCACTTTATCCGCCCCGCGACGGATGCCGCTTTCCTCGCGGCAATGATTCATACACTTTTTGCAGAGAAGCTCGTTGATTTGGCCTTGTTAGAGCCCATTTCAACGCAGTTTGAAACCCTTGAAGCCCAGTTTGAAAGCTTTACACCGGAATCAGTGGCTTCATGGACGGGGATCGACGCAGAGACCATTAAGCGGCTCACACGCGACTTTGCAAAGGCGCCGTCTGCGGTTTGTTATGGGCGCATGGGACTCTCCACGCAAATATACGGAACCCTTTGTCAGTGGCTCATACAGTTAGTCAACATCCTTACTGGGAATGTCGATCGCCCGGGAGGCGCTATGTTTACAAAGCCAGCCTTCGATCTTGTCGGCTCACCGGAGACCCGACGAGGTCACTACAATGTTTGGCAATCCCGGGTGAGTCAATATCCCGAGTGTCACGGCGAACTCCCAGCAGCGGCTCTTGCTGAAGAGATATTGACTCCTGGAGAGGGCCAAATTCGGGGACTTATGACCATCGCTGGGAACCCAGTCCTGTCCACACCCAATGGCAAGCAATTAGAAAAAGCACTTGATCAATTGGACTTCATGGTCTCGATCGATCCCTATATCAATGAGAGCACCCGTCACGCCGACATCATTCTCCCTCCCAGCTCGCCGCTTCAACACAATTACTTTGACATGGTCTTCCCGATCTTTGCCGTTAGAAATACTGTGAAATACAGTCCCGCGACTCTCCCAATCGACGAAGGCACCCTTCATGATTGGGAGATCTTGCGAGGTCTTAGTAAGTCGTTTTGCGCCGCTATGGACATTGACCCAGGCCCCGATTTTAGTCCCGATCAGGTCGTTGACGGAGCGCTCAGAATGGGGCCCTATGGACAAGGACACGAAAAGAAGCTCTCCTTGAAAGCCCTGAAAGAGCATCCCCACGGCATGGACTTAGGCGCGCTTCAAGCTCAACTACCCGAACGATTGCAGACAAAGGACAAGAAGATTGCATTGGCTCCACCGATGTTCGTCTCTGATTTGAAGCGCTTAACTGAAGAAATGGAAAAGAACGACGCTCCGGAATTGGTGCTCATTGGTCGTCGCCATCTTCGTAGCAACAATTCGTGGATGCACAACAGCCTGCGATTGGTTAAAGGAGAGGATCGCTGTGTGCTTTTGGTGCATCCTGACGATCTAGCAAAGCGCCAATTGAAAGATGGACAGCTTGTCACGGCGCGCTCTCGTGTCGGATCATTGAGGGTGATGGCCAAGGCAAGCTTGGAGATGATGCCCGGAGTCGTTAGCTTGCCTCACGGATGGGGTCATGATCGGGAAGGGATTCAATTAGATGTCGCCGCGAAGCATCCCGGAGTAAGCGTAAACGACATCACTGATGACAAAGCTCTCGATCCATTGTCTGGGAACGCCGCGGTAAATGGCGTCCCCATTGAATTATTGGCCTAGAGCAGCCCCTTAAATGATAGAGCCGCCGAAGACGGCCCTACTGGAGTTTTTCAATGAGGGCATCAGCGCTCGTCTTCGTTTGTTTAATGAGCGCATCGAGCTCAACCTCGGGGTCTAGACAGACTCTGAGCAGCTTGACCTGGCTTGCCAGCAAAGAGATGATCTGACGGCGCTCTCCCTCAAAGGGCAAGGCCAGATATTCTCGACGCCAGTTATAGTTTTTTCGTTGAAGGGCGCTTAACGCCTTGAGAATGAGTTCATGCTTCTTGTCATTCTCTTTCATCGTTCCCGCATATTTCTCGTTGTAGAGGGCCTCAATCGCCTTCACTTGCTTCTTCAGCGACTTTGCGAAGCTGAGCAGTGTTGCTCGTGTTTTCTCGATAAAGACCCGTTCCTCGGCGGCGCTACCGATTCTTAGGGAGAGCGTTTTTAATAGTTCGCTGTGACTTCGAGTCCAACCTTTGTTCAACACAAACCAGCGCTGCTGGGCCCGACTCTGTCCTCTCATTTTGATCCAAACCTGAACCTTGTAGAGGCCTGGGGGGAGCTGCTTTGTGAAGACAGAGCTTTGACCATGATAGCTTCCATCGGCGTTGTTGATTGCGCGGTACCAAGCAATATGTTGACGATTGCCCTCCGGCGCAAACCTGATGTCGAGGCGCGTTCCTTGGGGGAAACCGTTTTTTATTCCAGAGAAGCTGAGGCGGGCGTTCCACTTCACTCCAAATCGAACCCGAAAGAGAGAGCTTCGAAATGGCCCTAGTTTCTTAATAGGGAGGATCACGGTGATCGCTTCGAGGGGGTGGCGCTTTCCCTTGTCGAATCCTTTGTTGCGTGCGAACCAATCTTTAACTCTCGGTTTTTGTTCGGCGAGATTCAATGAGCATTCCAATTGAACGTAATCGGAGGTCATCTCGCTCTCTTTGAGTGAGAGGGTCGATTCAATATGCTGGTTCTCGTTGACGATTGCCTTTTGCCAGGATGAGAATCGCCCGGTTCGTCCGTAGCGATAGCGAATATCAATGTGACTTTGGAAGGGGAAGCCCTTCACATGACCCACGACGATGATAGAGGGTGAGACCCTATGGGTATCAGAGAACTTCTCTTGATAGTAGGCCAGCACTCTGGCTTTTAGGGCGGCTTTCACCGAAAAGGTGAAGCGTTTGACAAGGGCGCCAAGGTGGTTCCGTTGGTGATTCTTAGTTTTACTGGGATCCTTCGTTGTCAAAGGACCCTGATAAAAGGAAAGTGAATAGTTGCCTGGAGAAATACGCTCTCTGTCACAGCGTCGACGAAAGATCAGCTCGGTTCCAGGGCTCTTCTTCAAAGTCACTTCGAAGAGCGGCTCCTTGACTCCTGAGCGTCTGAAAACAACTGTGAGCGGGCCGCTCAACGGTTTGTTCTTCAAAGCGCGGACATCGATCAGATAGTACGGCCTTAGGCCCGCGGGCTGTATGTAGTCGAGGAAAGCATGATCCGTCGTTGTCTTTCCCTCAGGATCTGCGAAGGCTGGATTCGTGGTCGCTATGACAGTCAGCAAGACGACGAAGCTCATTTTTGAAGTCAAATTTGTTGGCATGGCGCTTCTCTTCCTAAATTTCAGGGCCTATGCGATCTAGGTTTCCGGGCGAGGTCACTTTCTTTCAATTTTTTTTGAATAAACTCAAAGTCTCTGTTTCTTACGAGATCTTTCTTTCTGACCGAATCCAAAAAGTTCGTTCTTGAGGATTGCCTCTCGATTCATTTCTCTCAATTGTGTTTCGGAGAAAAGCGATTAACGCAAGATTGAAATAATTGAAAAATATTGACCTCGCAATAGAGTGACGAATCCGTTATGAATGAGGTAAGAACTTTGTTTGGTGGCTGTCCTGTCCCGCAAGAATCAGTGAGTTAGATTTCTCATCAAAGTTTGCAATGTAGGAATTGGATTTTAATTACATTCATTTGTAACAACGCTATATTGGGAAGTTGAGAAATAAGATGACTTCAATCTTCGAGAAAATCGGACGGCACGCCGTCATCGTCAGTTTTTTGGTCCTCGCCGCAGGTTGCGGTGGAAGCTCAGGTGGAGGAGGCGGCGGCGGTCCGGCGCCCGTTGCTAGTCCAAACGGCAATCAAAACACCAGTTCCAATTCAGGCAATCAGAACAATGGCGGCACTCAAACAAACAACAGCGGGGTGACGGTTCCACAAGGAGGAACGGTTCCGGATACTTGGTTTGTTAATGATGACCCTGCGAGCGGTCAGCTTCGAAGCCACGATGCCGCCGAGCAGGCCTTCGCCGATCGAGTTCTTGAGCTGACAAATGACTTTCGCGTTCAAAATGGTCTACCGAGGCTCTTCGCCGACTCTGCCTTGGACGTCTCTGCGAAAGTTCACGCCGAAGACATGGCCCGACGAGGCTATTTTGATCATGACACCCAAGATTTCACCCAGGGACAAAACACCGTCTCAGGCTTTTCTCCCTTTGTTCGCATGGGTATGATTGGCGCGACCTATTCCACCGCAGCGGAGAATATCGCTGCAGGACAAAACACTCCCGACGCCGTGGTCAACGCCTGGATCAATTCTTCGGGCCACCGGGCCAACATGCTCAACCCGAACGTGACGCATCTCGGTGTGGGTTATGCGTCTGGTGGAAGCTTTGGAGACTATTGGGTTCAGAACTTTCGCGCCGGAGGGAACGCCCCCTGAAAACGAAGGGTTGCTGATTCATGCCTCGCTCGAAATTGATCTTGTTCGCGAACTTGGCGCTCTTCCTTTGCGCCTGCCGCGGTCCGGTTCGCGCCAACCCACATCTATCCCCAGCTCCAAATCTCAAGGCGCCGAAGGTGAGACCGGAATCGAAGCCAGTGACCATAGCCTTCATCGGTGATCAGGGCTATGGAAAGAACTCAAGGGCCGTCTTGGAGCTCATCAAAGCAGAGGGCGCCGACTGCGTTCTTCACCAAGGTGACTTTGACTATCGAGACAGGCCCGTGCGGTGGGAGAAACAAATCAACGATGTCCTCGGAGAAAAGTTCCCCTACTTCGCCTGTATTGGGAATCATGACGAGGAAGCCTTCTTCGGCCCAAATGGCTACCAATCGTTCATTGCGGCGCGACTAAAGCGGCTTGGAATGGAGTATCAAGGCGACCCTGGGGTCCGCTTCTCTTTGACCTTTAAGACAATTTTCATGGTCTTCTCGGCCCCCGGCCTTCTCGGAAACGACCCGAAGCTCGACGCAGTCTTCATTCGCGACCAATTCTCGAGGTCCTCCGCCCCCTGGCGAGTGTCCTCCTGGCATAAGAATCAGCGAGACATGCAAGCGGGGGGAAAAGGGAATGGGACCGGCTGGGATGTCTATGAAGAGTCGCGAAGAGCCGGCGCGATCATTGCAACCGGTCACGAACATTCCTACTCAAGGACTCATCTCCTCGCTCGCTGTGAAATCCCCCTCGTCGCCAGCAAGGCCAACACTTTAGAGCTCGCCATCGACGACCCTAAGACGCCCAAGGACGAAGGCCGTAGCTTTGTCTTTGTGTCTGGACTTGGCGGTCAGAGTATCCGGGTCCAAAAGCGGGATGGCCCCTGGTGGGCCTGCATCTTCACCAAGGATCAGGACGCAAATCACGGCGCCTTGTTCGGAGTCTTTGAAACGAAGGGTGACGAGCTAATGGGCGAGTTTTACTTCAAGACTATCGATGGCCGGATTATTGATCGCTTTCAGGTCAAGGCGCCGAGACGTCCATAAGACCCTAAAATTCCCAAGCTTTGCGTTTCGCAAATCGTAGCCCTTAGCGTTTCGCAAAATGCCAAGATTTCCCACGGACCTTTGTTGATTCCTAAGGCCTGGGACCATCTAAAATCATTGGTCTGAAGATTGCTTCTCCCGAAAGATCTAAACACCTATCGGGAGATACTCATGAACTTTGACTTAGGCGTCGTTTACTTGTTTGACGAAGAATATTTTGTCGCCGTGAGCGACGAGACTTTTGTCACCGTTCGAAATCAGCGGATTGTGTCGGTCGTGAGCATTAAGAGCGCGCGCCCTCGTTATCACTTGACGACCGGACAACTGTGCAAGATTTGGCGCTGCCCACCATCCATCTTAGACGACATTATGCGCGACTATTTGATGGCCGGATTCGAACCGGAATCAAAGTCGAAGCGCCCCTTTGAACGGCAATTCAAAACCTTACTGACGCTTACTCCTCAGCGTTTAGCTGGCTAAAACGGGTCTCGCTTAGAGGCCTGCATCGCTTTTATTGAGGCGGCCGAAGGCAGCTCCATCAAGGCTGCTTAGGTATAAAAAATCGTTTCCTTCATAGACTCCGGTGGTCTTTGGTAAGCGTCCTGTTGGGTCTTGAAGGTCTTGAAGCACAACGCCGTTTTTATCAATGGCGATGACGTGGCTGTAGTGTACTGGCTTTGGTTTGAGAAATTTGGGAAGTCGAGCGATCACAGACCTCAGAAATGGGTGTGGGGCGCAGCGATCAATCAGGTCATTTCTCGGCGCGATAAATCCGATCCAAAATCGACCGTCTTGACCAGCCGAGAGGTTGTCGGGAAAGGCTGGGAGGTTCTCGATAAGGACCTCGGACTGACCTTTCTTCGGGCCAAGCAACCAATATTTTAAGACCCGATAGGAACCCGTCTCATTCACGAGCACAAAATCTTGCTCGGGGCTAACCGCAACCCCGTTGGCAAATTGAATTCCGGAGAGGAGAACCGCTGTTTTTTTCGTGTTTGGATCATAGACTAACAATCGCCCATGTCCGCGGTGCTCCAATATGTCCAAGTAGCTTGCTTCTAAGGTACCACCACTTTCTTTGGCTCCAAACTGAGAGGACGCATCGGAGAAGTAGATCTTTCCGTCCTTGGCGACATCAAGGTCGTCGGCGTATTTCAGTGGCTTTCCGTCAACTTCAGTGACGAGCTCGACGATGACTTTGCTGGGTGAAATCGACAGCAAACCGAGATAGGCATCGGCCACGATTAACTGACCGGCACCATCGAACTCAATCCCGAGGGGCCGCCCGCCAGTGCTGATCCAAGTCTCGCAGCTTTTATTCTGAGGATTCCACCGAAGAATATGCCCGTCATGACTCGGAATATAGACCAGTCCATCTTTGTCGACCGCGAGGTCTTCCGGGCCATGATGCTCTCCGACGGAGATCAATTCTAGTTTTGCGAGGCGAGTGTTACTTTTAAACGGACCGGTGTATTTGGGATTGGGAGGAGCCTGCCAAGCGATTGGATTGATGACGACTGGCCAAAACAGTAGGTAGAGTATGAGAGCGGAGAAGAGGAAGCCGCCCAGCTTTAGAAGTCGTTTAGCCAAATTTGATTGGGCCGCATCATTTGATTGGGGTGAGGCTTCCATGACTGATGGTCCGTTTCAACCCTCGTAAGATCTTGC
>JARGOJ010001109.1 GCA_029210225.1 Planctomycetota bacterium | reverse complement strand
AAAGACGCCGAAGAGCTTGAGGGCAAGAAGCTCCAAGAGCTTGAAGATCGTATTAAGCTTGAGATCGAGCGCCGCCGCATCATGAAGACTCGTTACGAGCAGATCTTACGTAAGAAGCTCGTCGACATGGCTTTGACCTTGCTCGATGAGATCAATATTGAGATCGCGAAGTATGGCAAGGCTCAGGGTTACACCGTCATTTTGAAGGTGGATAATCAGGGAATTGGTCCAGAGCAGTATCGCGAGAAGATCTTCCGCGCTCAGGTTCAGAGCATTCTCTATTACAACAACACGATTGATATCACTCAACCGATCTTAAAAACCTTGAACGGCAAAAAGTAGATCTTTAGGAAACGTGGTTTATGTCAGAGACCGTTGCGGAGCCCCGCTTTCAGCGAACGATTAAAAAGGCTTTCAAGATTGAAGGTCAGGGCATTCATACCGGGAAGGTCGTTCACGTTGAGTGTGAGCCGGCTGCACCTGGGGATGGCATCGTCTTCTTCCGCAGCGATGTTCCTGATTCCGGCCCGATTCCCGCTTTAGCAACTCACAAAACTCCCTTTCCCCGGCGCACAGCGTTGGCGGACGAGGGAGGTAAAGCGGAGGTTCACACCGTTGAGCATATGCTCTCGGCGGCTCATGCCCTTGGCTTGGATAACTTGAAGATCCGCTTTGATGCAGCAGAAGCCCCCGCGCTTGATGGCAGCTCTTTGAACTTCTTGGAGTTGTTCCGTGAGGCTGGGATTGATGAGCAAGATCAACGGGTTGAGCCGATTCGTCTGGATAAGGCGATTGGCGTCCACCATGGAGATTCGGCGGTTGTGGCTTTGCCTTGGGATGGTCCGGGCTTGAAGATTTCCTACACCCTCGACTATCCGGTCGCGAGCCTTGGGGCGCAGCACATCACTTTGACCTTAAGCGAAGAGAGCTTTGAAAAGCTCATTGCTCCGGCGCGAACTTTCTGTCTTGAGGCTGAGGCCCAAGCATTGAGAAATGCTGGTATGGGGCTTGGGGCGAATTTTCAGAACACCGTTGTCTACGGTGAGAGCGGCGCGATTGAGACGGAGTTGCGCTTTCCTGATGAGGCGGTTCGTCACAAAGTCTTGGATTTGATTGGCGATTTATCCTTGCTTGGTCGCCCGCTTCAGGCATTTATTGTGGCGGTGAAGAGCGGTCACGATCTAAACGCTCTCCTGGCAAAAGAGATTCTCAAACACACAATGGGGTAAGGCTTATGTTGAAGGCAGGTGTTGTAGGAGTCGGTCACTTAGGGAGGCATCATGCGCGTATCTACACTGAGATTGATGGGGTTCGCCTCGATTCAATCGCCGATACCGACCCAGGCCGTCGACTAGATCTTGCCACTCGAACAGGAGCCCGGGCCTTCGCCGATTACAAGGATATGGTTGGCCGGGTTGACGTTGTTTCGATTGTCGTGCCTACCTCTCACCATCTTGCTGTGGCCCGACCCTTTATCGAAGCAGGGGTTCATGTTCTTGTCGAGAAGCCGTTAGCGGCGACGGTCGAGGACGCTCAGGCGCTTTGCGATTTGGCCAAGAAGCACAATGTTGTTCTTCAGGTTGGGCATATTGAGCGATTTAATCCAGCGATTTTAGCTGCGGAGAAAATCGTCAATGACCCACGTTATGTCGTCGCCGATCGAATCTCTCCTTACTCTTTCCGATCAGGAGATATCGGGGTTGTGCTCGACCTTATGGTTCATGACCTGGATGTTGTCCTGCAGCTTGTTCCTTCGGCGTTGAAGAGGGTTGAGGCTTTGGGCTTGCCGGTGATGAGTCAGGCTGAAGACATCGCGGATGCTCGTCTTTACTTTGAGAATGGGGCTCTCGCGGATATTAAGGCGAGCCGTGTCTCGTTTAAGAGCATGCGTAAAATCCGCTTCTTCCAGTCGGACGCTTATGTGTCGATTGACTACAACGATCGGAAGATTTGGGTATACAGGAAGAAGGATGAGCGCTTCGATGCTTCGAGCATCGATCCTCATAGCGTGGACGATCCCCTGAAGTTGATTATGGACAAGTTTTTGACCGTGGAAGAATTGACCATGGGGGATGAGAGTGATGCGCTGACAGCAGAGCTGACCTCTTTCCTGGATGCTTGTCGCGGCTATCATGCTCCTGTTGTTCCTGGTGAACATGGTTTGAGAGCGGTGAAGGCGGCGCGAGCGATTCAAAGTCAAATTCGAGAATATTTGATCCGTGAGTCAGAGCGGACGGGTGCGGTTATCCCCGACGCGATTCGCCAAGAAAAGTTTCATATGCCTTGATCAGGCGACAAGTAAAACGCTTTAAATGAAGTTGTTGTAGAGGATTCCAGAGGAGCTGCCGTCTTGGTGGCGCGCTGTATGCCATAATGCAAGGGTTCAGTTTGGCTGAAGAAAGCCAAGGGGATACTCTAACTATGGGAATGTCCTCTTCACGATAGAGAGAAGATTCATGCAAGACAAAAACAACTTGGTCAAATACACCGCTTTCGCTCTTATTTTAGGGCTTGCATATCCAACCTATCTCTTTCTTGGTGGGACTATTGAGAAGAAGCGGAAGAACGCTGTCGCCAACGCTGATAAGCCTTGGGCTCCAGAAGCGCTCGAAGCGTGTATCTGGCGTTATGAGTGGAGTATGCGTAAAGAGAAGAGCTACCCGCTCTATGAAGATTGGCTAAAAATGTATGGCGGCAATGATGTGAATGAGCTTGTCTTTCCAGATCGTTGGGCGGAAATCCAGGAGTATGGGGACGACACCGATCACAAGTTTAGTCCTCCACGAATCAGCACCAAGGCGCCTCATAAAAACACGGCTTATATGCTCTTCCAATATGCGCTCATGAATGAGAGGAAGCGTGAGCGATACAAAGCTGAAGAATA
>JARGOJ010001108.1 GCA_029210225.1 Planctomycetota bacterium | reverse complement strand
TCGAACACTTTATGTCTCTACGTCAGGACCAAATGGTTCCTCCTGCATTGGTCGACACCGTTGAAGGTCTCTTTGAAGACGAAGAATACGAAGAAGTGATGAACATCTGCGAAGATCAACCCTCAATGCTGACGAACGTCTTAGCTGCGGGTCTTCCAAAGATTGGCACCGGCTGGAACAACATTTCAGAAGCTATGGGTGAAGTGGCCAACATGGAAGCCACCAAGCTCAACCAAAAAGTGTCCTACATTGGACTGATCGCTTCGATCGCTCCTCTTATGGGTCTCTTTGGAACGGTTACTGGAATGATCGCGACTTTCAACACAATCGCGAACTCAAAAGCCGCTCCTAAGCCGAAAGAACTCGCTGCTGGTATTCAGCAAGCGCTCGTCACCACATGTATGGGTCTTATGGTCGCTATTCCAGCAACCGTTCTCTTCTTCTTCTTCCGTAACCGCGTTGTTCGCACGATTCTTGAAGTCAACGCGATCATCGAAGAGCTTATGGATCGTTTCCGCGAAGAGTGATTCACCTCTTCCATAATGAGAGAAGCTTGCTTTGAGCTTCAACGCTCGCTTCTCTCATTCCCAAGAACAAAAACCCTTACACTTTGAGGTGAACAACAATGGATATGGAAGCCGAAGAAGCCCCAGAAGCAGAAATTGACATGACCCCGATGATTGATGTGACCTTTCTGTTGATTGTGTTCTTCATGGTTGTGTCCGATATGTCTGCCCTCGACGTTGCTGAGTTGACTCTTCCTTATGCTGACCAAGCCCGAGTCACAAAGATAGAGGACCCCGACGAAAACCCCATGTTGATTGTCAACGTGGTCAAGGACGGCACCGTCCAAATCGCCGGTCAGAACTTCACGACGAAGACAGAATCGACCGGGGGCCTCCAATCGCTCAAAGAATATTTGAAGATTGAAGCTGAAGCTGCCGAGCGTGAGCCTCCTCCTGCGGATAACCCCGCGCTTAGAGCCTCAAAGCTCCGCATTTTGATTCGCGCCGACCGAGATACAATGTTTAAAAACGTTCAATCGGTCTTCGACGCCTGTCAAAACAACGGTATCTATAAGACGGCTCTCGGAGCCACCCAAGAACAAGTTGAAGGTAAGTAAGACTCGATCTTAATCCTGGTCAAAAAAGGACAATGGCAATGGCTCGTAAAAAGAAAAAGTCAAAAGGACCCGTGGAAGCGGATTGCGATTTGACACCCATGATTGACGTGACCTTCCTCCTCCTCATTTTCTTCATCTTGAACCTTAAGTTCAAAGTGGAAGAAGGCGAGATTGAGAACTACTTGCCCAAAGATAAAGGTCAAGCGGCGGGAACTCCCTCGATTAACCTCAATGATTGCCGCGTCAAGTTGCTCTGGTATACCCCCGCAGGAGCACCTATCAAAGATCCGGACGATGAAGAAACAGAAGGCTGCGTTGTTCTAAAGGTCGGTAAGAAGGCCTATAACGACGTGGGAGACTTGACAGACGGCAACATGGCCATAGCTAGTGTATGGCAAGAGCTGCATGATCACGTTCTCAACTTCAAGGAGACAAATTCAAAAGGCGATAAGCAGCCTCCCGTGATCATCGATGCCCGCCCTCAAGTCCCCTACCGTTATGTGGCTCGCGCCCTTAACGAAGTGGTCAAAGCCGGTGTCAAAGATGTCACTTTTGCCGCTCCTGAAAAGAAGTATTGATATCGATACTTCCATAGCTGAGTCGTCCATTTGAAAGAGACCCATCATGGGTCTCTTTTTCGTTTCGACCTCCAAATCGACGAAGAAAATCGATACCTGGGATTGCCTAACTCAATACCTGGGGCAGACCATCACGAGAATCACGAGAACGATTCAGAACGATCCCAGGTATCGATTTTCGATACCTGGGATCGTTCTGACAGCTACGAGTAAAAACTCAAAAGCGATCCCTGGTATCCAGCAAAGCCAATGATTTAACTGATTAATCAATACCGTTAACATCGAGGATGGCTATCCCAGGTATCGCTGTAACCCAAATCTCAAATCTCTTGTGAGAACTTTAGGGTCGATCCCAGGTATCAAAATCCCAATCCCAGGTATCGATCCCAGGTATCAAAATCCCAATCCCAGGTATCGTTCTTCCAGACCGAGAATCGATACCTGGGATCGTTCCAAATCCCAAAGAGTCGATTGAAGAGCATCAACTCAGTTGTCTCATGCCAAATCAAATAACAGGACAAAAGAGCCAAACAGAACAATAACGACAGTGCAGATATAAGCAACAAATCAAGCGAGGGAGCTTTGACTGAAGAGAGACTGATTTTAGAAACAGAGCGTTTAGAGATTCGACGGTTGGACATTTCGGATGCAGCGTTCATGTTAAGGCTCATGAACGAACCCTCGTACATCGAGTACATCGGTGATCGCGGCATCGACAATCTAGAGGCTGCGATCACCTATCTTGAGAAATCGATGCTGAGCAGCTACCGCGAGCATGGGTTCGGTCTGTATTTTCTCTGGTCGAAAAAAGAGCAACGAGCGCTTGGCATCTGTGGTTTTGTAAAGCGAGCTTATCTCTCAGATCCTGATTTGGGTTTTGCTTTGTTAAAGGACGCGGAGGGTCAGGGCTATGCCTCCGAATCTTGCCAGGCCGTCCTTGCCTATGCGAAAACGACCCTCGGCTTTCCGAAGGTCTTGGCCATCTCTAGTCTTCACAACGAGCGCTCGATGAACTTGTGCAAAAATCTCGGTTTCGTCTTAGAGGATTCCTTTGATTTGCGAGGAGAGAGATTGAATCGCTATGTCCTAACACTCTAGTAGTGATTCATGAATTGATCGACGGACTAGGCTCTGGCATTCTTAAATTCATAGGGTCTCTGGCTAGAGCATTGGGCTGTGAATGAG
>JARGOJ010000060.1:14567-17421 GCA_029210225.1 Planctomycetota bacterium | reverse complement strand
GAATCGAAGCCGCCGAGTGAAATATGATTTGACATTGCGAAACAGTTCCTTTGATAAGAACAAACTTTCCGGAGTTCAGGCCGAGGATCAGGCTCATTTACTTATTGAAGGCTGCAAATTCACCAATGGAGCGGCGGTCGGGTTTAATGCGCTGGGCTGCGTGGCGAATATCAAGAATACTGACTTTGAGAACAACTGGCATGGTTCTGTTGTTGAGATTGGATCCAGTGTTCATTTTACGAAATGTGACTTCTTATCGAATGGCGGGGCCGGATTGGACATCTCCGGGGCGCAGTCGTTGGCGAGATTTGACACTTGTACTTTTGACGGGAATGGAAAAACAATTGATGAAAATCGAAACTACGATCGACAGATTAATGTTCGATTGTTTGGCAAAGCTGTTGGAAAGAAATCCATGATAAGAAATGGATTTGGAACCGGTGTGATCGCCCGAGACAAGGCGAGCCTGGAGTTAACAGGTTGCAAGGTCCTCACCAATTACTTTTGTGGCGTGAGCGTTTGGGGCGAATCAACGGCGAGCCTGATTGACTGTGAAATCTCTAGGAATGGCATCCCCAAATATGCCGGAGGCCAATTTCACGGTTTTGGCTTGGATGTCCGAGATAACAGCGTCGCGACGGTGAAGAACTGCTTGTTGGAGAAGAACTTTGCCCGCCCAATCCAAACAAAAGACGGTGGAAAGGTCGTGGAGAGGTAGGTCGAAGATCGCTCCTCGGCTCTTAGAGTCGGCCGTTGGCGTTGATCTTTGTCTTGTTTTCGCGCCACCACTTAGACCAGGCCTCTCCTTTCAATCTCTTCCCGGTCACTTTGACAAGCAGCGCTTGAGCGCCGCTTTTGAATTGGGGCTTCTTGACCAGGCGAGTCAATTGGGGAAGGTGCTTCTTACCCTTGGCGCAGATCTTCTTTGTTGCGCCCGCGTCGCCTCGAATGGCTCGGAATAGCAGGCGGGTTTCTTGTTGGGCTTTGAGGGCCGCGTCGCCTTTTTCGAGGGCCCATTTTTCTGCGTCTGCGCGGTCGACGGGGTTGCGTCCCATGAGGCTGAGCAAGCAGTTGACAGCGAGTTGTTTCTCTTTGGGCTGGTCGAGGAAAGGAGCGATGTCTTTGACTAACTCGACGGCCATGAGCCGTGCGGCGGCCAGGAGAGAGGCTTGGCGAAGGATGCGGTTCTTATTGCTCAGGGTTTCTTTGAGGAAAGGAATGCGATTGTAGAGCCGATATTCACCGGCGCGGTCAAGGCTCTTCCAATGCTCGTACCATTTCCGGAAGTCGTCCTCGACTTTCATGCTGGAGTCGGAGGTGATGAAGCGCAGCTTTTTCCGGGCGAAGCTCTTGGTCTCTTTGATTTTCATGAGTTCGATGAGGGTGGGCATGAGCAGGGCTCTGTCGAGGGCTTGGAGTTGATTGAGGCCATCGTCAAACCACTTCTGGTATTTCTTCTGCTCGCGACGTGAGGCGCCAATCATAGCTTCGAGGATGTTATTGAGGTCGATGGTTCCGCCGGCGCCTTGAATGTTCGCCTGGGTGCGGGCGCTCTTATCAACTTCTCCTGTGGCGCGGCGACGCTTAAGGATGTTGATGGTGGTGCGGAGGGTGGCGCGGTTGAGGAAGATCAGTGAGAAGGACGTGTAGATCTTGTTGCCTTCCCAGCTGCCGTCTTTGTCTTGCATGATTAAGAGGCGGCGGGCGCCGTCGTCGTACCAGGATTGGCCGTCGAAGCCCTCAACCCCGAGTAGCTCGCAGGCTTTTTCGAGGCTGTACATGTAATAGAAATAGTGGTTATTCCCGCCTTTTTTGGGGTTGGTCGTGACGGTGTAGTTCTTGGCTTGCCACGCGAGTCCTTCGCGGCTCATGCGCTTGAACTCTTTCTCTTGCTTGTTGGTGAACTTGTTGATCTCTTCGAGCATGGAGGCGGCGATGGCGAGGGAGGACAGGCCGGCGTTGGTCATGGAGCCGTAGGAGCCGCCGCTGGTGTAACTCCAGCCGCGATAGTCCGATTTCGCTTGTTCTTCGGTGCCGACACCACCACCACCGCCGACGACGGTGCCTGTGCCTTCTTTTTTGGCTTTCTTCTTCTGTCCCATGCGAGGACGATCGGCGCCTTTGTGGATTCTGTGGGAGCCGCTGCCTTCTGAGTTTCGTTGGTTGTCGAGGAAGTGTTGGAAGACTTCTTCCCAGACGACGTGGTCGATCTTGGCGCCGGCGCGGTGGGCAGCATGAAGGGAGAGCACTGCGAATTGGGTGACGGAGTTGTCGTAGCGCTTGCTGCCGTTTTCTTGAGGAGGGGTTTTGGGTTTCTTGGTGGTGCTGCCGGGGGTCTCTTCGATCATGCCGCCGACGGCTTCGTAGTCCCAGCGGCCGTAGCCGACAATGCGGCCTTTGACGAGGAAGTCGGCGAGGAATTGAATTCTTTGTAGGTCGCCCTTGCCAACCTGGCCCCGCTTGTATCGTGGGACTGAAGCGGAGCCTTGGGGTGGAATGCGTTTCACCGAGCGGGCTTCGAGGGCCATGATATAGACCGCGGCGTCGTAGGTGCGAGTGGGAGTCATGGTGGCGAGGCGTTGAAAGCCTTGTTGGATGACCGGGTCCCGGGGAGAGATACCGGAGCGCAGGAGGGCGAAGATGGAGAGGGAGAGCTGGCCCATGCTCCACTTGCTGACGTTTGCTCGGGTTTCAGTTTTGAGCCACTTGCTACCTCGTTGAATGGCGCTGGCGACGCTCTTCTTAAACTTCGAGAGCTTGGCGCGTTCGACGCTAATGAGGATGATTCGGCCTTCAGCGACGTAGTGGTAATCGGATTTCTTCTTCTTGTGTTCGTGGGTGTATTCAATGCTCA
>JARGOJ010000060.1:11494-14557 GCA_029210225.1 Planctomycetota bacterium | reverse complement strand
TGGTGAAGTTGCAGCTGAGCAAACGGCCGTTCTTTGAATCGAAGATGGACGACCAGGAGAGGGTGCCTTGTTTGATCTCGCTTGCGCCGACTTTGCCATTCTGTTTAAAGGCGACTTGACCGACGTAGCCGACCTTCTTGCCTTTTCCTCGCCGTTTAACTTTACCGGTGACAGCGATCTTGAGAGCGTGGCTTCCGACGTTGTTCAGCTTATTGGAGATCTCTTGAATCCCCTTGTCGGCAAGACCTTTGGGGATGGAGAAGGCATAGCGGAAGACAAGCCCATCCAGCCCTCTGGGAGGTTCTTTGTATTTGGTCTTATCCTCAAGGTTTTGTGGGCTGACGGGCCAGGACGAAGGAAACTTCACGTCGCGCTGATTTTTATTTGCGGCTTTCTTTGAAGCATCGATGCGATATCGTGCTATCTCCTCTTCACCAAGTTTCCAGGTCACTGGATCTGCGGAGCAGATGGTGGTGAGGCTGAGAATTAAGAGCAAACTAAGAACAACACTTCGTCTCATCTTGGGGGGTCCTCCCTGTTAACTCCAGTTTGCCTTTTTCTTTAAAAGATGACGAGAGAGTCTTGATGTTTGCGTGATCGATGTTTAAAAAGTAAACAGTGTTTACTTTGTTGGTGGGGATTATGGGAAAGAAGTTGAGTGAGAGCCCTCGAAGGCAGAGGAAAAGAGCCGCACGTAAGGATGCCATTTTAAAAATGGCTATGGATTTGGTGGTGGAGGGTGGTCTTGAGGGGCTGACAATTCACCGTTTGGCGCGAGAACTTGACTACACTCCCGGTGCTCTTTATCGTTATTTCCCATCTAAAGGGGCCGTTTTAGCGGAGCTGCAGAGGGAATCGTTGGAAGCGATTCACGAGGGGCTCACGAAGCATCTTCTTCATCAGATGGGTCGGGACGAAGTAGAAAAGGCGTCCGAGAAGGTCAAAGCGCTCTTTGCCATCTTGGTCTTGTCTTCTCACTACACAGCGTTGTCGAAGCAGATTCCTCACCACACAAAGATCATTACTTATTTGTTTGGAGATCCAAGGTTATTGATCCCATTGGAAGAGATTCAACGGTCAGCGCCGGCTTTTGTGGCGTTGCTCGGAGAAGTTGATGCGTTCTTGCGGGCCGCAGCGGCTAAGAAAGCGATAAAAAACGGGGACTCGCGTTCTCGGACCTTGTTGCTTTGGTCATCGGTGCAGGGTGTCCTTCAGCTTGAGAAGTTGCAGCGAATTCAGGCGGTATCTGCGGATATTCGTGTGCTTTGCTTGCAGTTGACGGAGTCTCTCTTACTGGGTTGGGGGGCGAGTCGTGCGTCGCTCTCCGAGGCTATGGACCTCTTAAATCTGGACTTTGAAATGTGATGAGCGAGTCCGGGGATGCCCGGCCAAGAGGACCCCAATGATTATGATGATGTTGACTGCTATCGGATTTTTCCTGCTTGGTTTAGCCACTTGGAGCTTTGCAGAGTATGCCATTCACAACTGGGTTGGTCACCTTGGGAAGGGCCGAAATGAGTTCTCCCGGGAGCACCTGGCGCATCACAAAGATCCTCACTACTTCGCTCGGACCTCGAAAAAAGCGCTCACGACCCTCATGGTGATGATCATTGTGAGCCCCCTCGCTTGTTATGGAATGGGCCTTCTTGGGGGCATTCTATTTAGCGTGGGTTTCGTTCTGACTTACGTTTCTTATGAGGTCTTGCATCGCCGGGTGCACACGGTTGCTCCAGGGAGCGCTTACACCCGTTACATGTATAAGCATCACTTACTCCACCACTTTGGTAGCCCAAAGACCAATCACGGAGTGACGAGCCCCATTTGGGATGTCGTTTTTAGGACCTTTGTGAAGCCAGGTCTGATCCGTGTTCCAGAGAAGGATGCGATGACCTGGCTCTGCGATGAGAGCGGCGCCGTAAAACCCGAGTATACTGACGATTATCTTCTCATCCAGCGCCAAACCTCGGCTGTAGAGCGAAGTGAGAGCGCCCTGAGCGCCCGTTGAGCAGGGATTGCAATCCTCTTTGTCGATTTGTACGAATGACAAGCCCTTGCAGATATTTCTTTCCTTTTTTCGGCTCACGTCCCCGCCGTCGGCAGCGTATAAGGCTTTGAGAGCAGGGTTTTCATTGCCTTAGGTCGTAAAATCGAAACTTTGCTTTGATTGGTACGAGGCTTGCCTTAGTGCTCTCCCACGAAAGAACTCATGAGACGCCGAGGCTTATTCAACTCACTTGAAGAGTCGACCTGGGAATCTTGCGAGCTTTGTTACGAAACTACGATGCTCACTTGTTTTTATATCTGAGACAAGAGAAAGGCCCATTCATTTCAGTCCGAGCGTTTGAACGGAAGATTTAATGGAAGGGATTGGAGAAAATCAATGAAGAACTGGATCACCGCTTTAGCTTTGGCTGGAATGCTTGTTCCCGCGTCAGCTGCAATGGCTCAAGAGCGTGGCGAACGTCCTCGCGTTGACCGCGAGCAAATGCAAAAATTCCGCAAGATGCTCGAAGAGCGCTTTAAAAAAGGTGCTAAAGGCGAGCGCGGAATGCCTAACAAAGAGCAAATGGAAAAATTCCGGAAGATGCTCGAAGAGCGCTTCAAGCAAGGCGGACAGCGCGGTGAACGCGGTGAGCGACGACGCCCAGACGCCCGTAAAAAAGGTGAGCGCGAAAATCGCCGCTCAGAAGGCCGTCGTGGTGAAGGCCGCAAAGCACCAGAAGGTCGCCGTGGTGGCGAAGGTCGTGGCCGTCGTGGAGAAGGTCGCAAAGCACCAGAGGGTCGCAAAGCTCCACAAGGTCGCCGTGGTGGCGAAGGTCGTCGTCCCGAAGGCCGCAGAGCTCCCGAAGGTCGTCGTAGTGCTCCTCAAATGCCAAACCGTGAGCAACTAGAGAAATTCCGCAAGATGCTCCAAGAGCGTTTCAAACAAGGCGGACAGCGCGGTGGCGAAGGTCGTCGCGGCGAAGGTCGCAAAGCTCCTCAACGTGGCGGACAGCGCGGCGCTCGTGGACAACGTGGCGGACAGCGCGGACCTCAAAGCCGTGCTCCTCAAGGTCACAAAGG
>JARGOJ010000060.1:0-11394 GCA_029210225.1 Planctomycetota bacterium | reverse complement strand
AGGGACGCCGTGGACCACAAAGCCGTTCTCAGGGACGCCGTGGACCACAAAGCCGCTCTCACGGACGCCGTGGACCACAAAGCCGTTCTCAGGGACGCCGTGGACCACAAAGCCGTTCTCAGGGACGTCGTGCTCCACAAGGTCGCAGCTTCGGTAAGCGTGGCGGACAGCGCGGACCACAAAGCCGCGGACGTCGTGGATCTCAAGGAAGCCGTCGCGGCGCACTTTTGAAGAAGCTCTTCGAGCGTTTTCACAAGATGCACTCAAAGCGTGGCGGACAGCGCGGACGCAGCTTTGGTCGCAAGGCTCCACAACGTGGCGGACAACGCGGCGCTCGTGGACAACGTGGCGGACAGCGCGGACCTCAAAGCCGTGCTCCTCAAGGTCACAAAGGTCACGAAGGTCACGGCGACAAGCGTGGACACGAAGGTCACAAAGGCCATGAAGGTCACGGAGACAAGCGTGGACACGAAGGTCACGGACAAAAAGGTCGCAAAGCTCCTCAAGGACGCAAAGCTCCTCAAGGACGCAAAGCTCCTCAACGTGGCGGACAGCGTGGCGCTCGTGGACAGCGTGGCGGAAAGCGCGGATCTCAAGGACGCAAAGCACCTCAAGGTCGCAAAGCTCCTAAGCGTGGATCTGAAGGTCGTCGCGGCGGCCGGGTTCTTATCTGATCCCAATCGTTAAGCACTGCTTAAACTGTTAAAACACGCCGATTTCCGAAAGGAACGGCGTGTTTTGCGTTTTTCTGGGGCTTTCGGTTTAAGGGGCTTGCAATGATAGTTGTGTTACAACTCAAGCTCTAGATTGCCCCAGGATTGTCCGAACTCCCGGAGACTTCAAACCATGTCAGAATACAAAGTGTCCAAAGGCTATCGTGACTTTCGCAAGTATGTGAACGCCGGCCTTGTCACTTTGTGCGAGCTAAGCTCCGAACCTTACAAGGTCATTCGCGCCCAAGACGGCGCCCTCATAGACGAAGAAGGGAAGCGACTTCACGACTTCCTCGCGGGTTGGGGAACGCAGGGCTTAGGTCACCTCAACAGCGCGGTGCGTCAAGCTCTCAGAGACTACCTGGATACCGAGATCCCAGCCTTCTTCACCTCCGCAGTAAGCCCCATGGCAGGCCTCCTCGCCGCCAAGCTCTGCGAGCGAACGAAACATTACGATCATTGTTGGTTTGCCAGCGGCGGGAGCGAAGTCGTTGAAGCAGCCCTTAAGCTCGCCCGAGCCGCCACCAAGCGGACCCGTATTCTCTCATTGAGAGGCGCCTATCACGGCTGCACAATGGGCAGCCTCGCTCTCATGGAACCAGGGCCTTTCAAAGATGCCTTCGGGCCCCATCTTCCCGAGGTCCAAGCCTTGCCCTGGGGCTGCATTGATTCTCTTAAAGCCGCCCTCAGCAACAAGGACGTCGCGGCCATCTTCGTTGAGTCTGTGCAGATTGAAGGAGGCGTGCGTTGGTTGACGAGTGAGTATGTGGAAGCTTTGGGTCGACTGACAGACGAGATGGGCACTGTCTTAGTCGCAGATGAAATTCAAACCGGCTTTGGCAGAATGGGCTACTTCCTTCATTCGGAGACTTGGCCAAGGCGTCCGGACATTGTCGTTATGGGAAAGACTCTAGGGGGCGGCTACATGCCCTTGTCGGCTATGGTGACGAAGTCTGAGCTCTTCGCACGGGCTTATTCTCATCCCCTTGATGTTGAGAGTCATAATTCGACCTTTAGCGGCAATTCATTGGCCTGTGTGGCGGGGATGGCGGCGCTGGATCTTCTTACAGACGAGTTACTTGAAGGGGCGCGGGATAAGGGGGCCTTCTTCCTAGATTGTCTGAAGCGAGAGATTGGTGATCATGAGTTTGTAAAGGAGATTCGCAGTGAGGGCTTGCTCTTCGGAATTGAATTAGTCAACCCAGAGCATCCATACTACAGCTTTGAATACCTGGGCCTCGAAGATATGAAGGCTGTGTCGGCGCTCGGCTTCTTGCTGACGCACAGGCTCTTTAAGGATGGATATCTAGTGAACGTCTGCGGCCATCGCTGGGATGTGTTGAGAATTCACCCGGCCCTCGATGTCACTCGGGAGCAATTGGAAGACTTTGCTCGTTGTTGTCGAAGGCAACTTGACCACTTACTTTCCCTGACCTAAGGAGTGATTCCAGGGGGAAAGATTGATGCAACATCTCCTAGAATTGATCTCTCGGGCTGTCCCTCCATCAGCCGTCAATACCTTTGACTCTGGAAGTACCACGAAGTCTAGGATTTCTCTACCGCCTGATTTGTCGAGCGGGTATATTGGTCGGCTTCCTGCTTTTGACCAGCACATATTGAGGGGTTAGAATGAGTCCAGAGAACACCGCAGCTGATCATCAACGCCAGGCGGCGGATCACACTTATTACTCAATGACAAAGAGCCTTTGTCGCATGTGTAAGCGCGAAGTTGATGCGAAGATTGTCTTCCGCGAGGACAAGGTTTACTTCGACAAGTTCTGCCCAGACCATGGCGCGGAGACGGTCCTCGTCTCATCCTCGGTCGATTGGTATCTCGACGCCGCCTCCTTTCTCGCCCCAAACACTCCTCCAAAGACTGTGAAAAAGGACGTCGAAAAGGGCTGCCCCTTCGACTGCGGGCCTTGCGAATCACACCAGCAGAAGGTTTACCTGCCCGTCGTCCCCATCACCTCCGCGTGCAATCTCGACTGTCCAATCTGTTACACCGTCAATAAGAACGAGGACGCCCACCAGACTTCAAAAGAAGAAATGCAGGCGATCATTGACCATCTTATTGAAGAACATGATGAGGTCGATATCATTAACTTCACAGGGGGGGAACCGACGCTGAACCCCTTACTCCCTGACTTCCTTCAAATGTGTAAAGACGCCGGGATTGAACGTTTGACCGTCTCAACCAACGGCATCAAGCTCCTCGACGAAGCCTATGTCCTCAAGCTCAAGGCCTTTGATACTCGGGTCATCTTGTCTCTGGATACGTTTGACCCTGAAATTGACAAGAAATTGCTTGGCGCGAACACAGTCAAAACTAAATTGAAAGTGCTCGACTTATGTGAGAAGCACGACGTCACAGTGACAATTCTGCCTGCCGTTGCTGCTGGACTCAATGATTCCGATGTTCCCGAATTATTCAGAACTGTCATGAACCGCTCCAACACCCTCTCCCTAGAGCTGCACACCTTGTGTTTTACGGGACAGGGAGGAGTTGGCTTTGATCGACAGGCGAGGATAACAATCCCCGATTTGCATGAGCGAATTCGTGAAGCAAGCGAGGGACGAATTACGCCCCAAGACTTTGTGCCTTCGCCGCTTGCGCACTCTCACTGCTATTCCATTTGCTACATATTGAAACTCGATGACGGTGGCTTTGTCCCTTTTACAAAATTGGTGACGCGGGCGCAGTTGTATTCACTGTTGAGCGAGTCGCTTTATATTGAACCGAGGGAGCAATTGGAGGACGTGTTCCGGGAGATTATTGATCGGCTCTGGGCCGACCCTGATTCCGTTCCTGAGGGGGAGCAAGTCTTGCTGACATTGAAGCGGTTGCTCAAGCGGATGTTCCCACCAGGGGAGTCGCTCTCTATCGCGGAGCGTCGCCGAATTGTGGAGAAGTCGTCGCGAGCGATTTACATTCACTCTCATATGGACGAAGAAAACTTCGACGTCTCGCGCATTATGAAATGTTGTGTCGGAGTTCCCTCGGCGGATGGGACGAACATTCCAACTTGCTCATACAATGTCCTCTATCGCGAGCAAGACGAGCGCTTCGCTGATCAAGAGATGATCGATCGTATGGATCACGCCCGCCAATTCACCGTTTAAATTTTTGGAGAAGTCATGACTAGTGATGTGCCTATGCATAGAGAGCCCACCATTCTCCTGCCAAAAAAAGCGGGGGGAGAGATCTTCCACAGTTATACAAAGGTCATGTGTCCGGTCTGTCGCGAACTATGCGATGGAACGCGAATTATTCGAGACGGCAAGGTCTATGTTCGGAAGCAGTGCCCCGATCACGGTATGAATGAAGCCATGATCTCGGGAGACGCAGATTGGTTTCTGAAGTCGCTCACATACATTAAGCCGGGCTCTGTTCCTCTAAAACACTCAGTTGAAGAGAGCGAAGGCTGTCCTTACGACTGTGGCCTTTGTGACGCTCACGAACAACATAGCTGCCTGCCGATCATTGAGATTACGAATCATTGCAATTTGGAGTGTCCCATTTGCATTGTTCAGAATCGCGACAACTATCACATGAGCGTTGACGAATTCCGTGGCATTATTGATGGACTGATTGAGAAAGAAGGCACCCTCGACACTATCAACATTTCCGGGGGCGAGCCGACGATACACCCTCAATTCTTTGAGCTTCTAGACATTGCCTTGCGTCCGGAAATCGCCCGAGTTTCAATCTCGACCAACGGATTGAAGAACGCGAGTAGCCTGGAGTTTTGCGAGGAGTTAGCGAAGCGGGGCGTATACGTGAGCCTGCAGCTTGATGCCTTGGCTAACCCAGCTTTGAGAGTGCTTCGCGGCGGCGGCGACCATGAGTCTGTAAAGCAAAAGGCGCTTGATAATCTTGAGAAGGCAGGAGTCAAGACGACTATTGTCGCGACGGTTGCCAAGGGCATTAATGACGATCGAATTGGCGACGCAGTGAAGCTGCTCTTCGAGAAGGACTTTATCCTCTCTCTGAATATCCAACCTGCGGCCTATACAGGGACGGGTGGCGCGCACTTCGGTCCTCATGATCCCATGGATATCATGACCATTCCCGACGTGGTGAAGGCTTGTGAAGCGCAGAGTGACGGCGTGTTAAAACAGTCCGACTTTATGCCTCTGCCTTGTTCCCATCCGGGTTGCTTTGGCTTGACTTACTTATTAAAGACGACGAAGGGCTATGTTCCTTTTCCTCGTTTCATTGACTTGCAGCAATATCTCGAAGTGATTTCTAATCGCGGCACAATAAGACCCGATCGTGGATTGGAGAACGCCATTCTTCAATCGATTGATTGCCTCTGGTCAGGGAGCGGGCAGGTGCCGGACAGCGAAGAAATTCTCAAGGTCATGAAGCGTCTGCTTCGCTTGATGTATCCCAGCGACAAGGTGCTCGATTTAGAAGAGCGAATAGCAATGGGTGAGGGGATCGTAAAGACGATTTTCATTCACGCGTTTATGGATGAGCACACTTTTGAGGTCGATCGAATTAAGAAGTGCTGCACTCACTACGCCTTGCCAGATGGGCGATTGATGCCTGGCTGTGCTTACAATATGTTCTATCGTCACAAGGACCCGCGCTTCACTGGTGAAAAGGGCGACGCGGAGATCTGGGGCAAAGATTACGCCGTCTAGAATTTTCAATTTCGAATCAATGGTGAGTGAGAAGGTGGAATGTCTTTGGAGTCAGCAAAAGACACGGAGTCGTTGTTGTTCAGTCGAATGCTTCAAGATAAGCGAATTCTGGTGACCGGGGGATCTCGGGGGCTGGGGCGAGCGTTTTGCGAAGTTTTTGTCGAACATGGGGCGAAGGTGGCCTTTACCTATCGTCGCAATGAAGAAGCCGCCGCTGAGACGGTCGCATTGACGAAGGAGAAGGGCTTTGAAGCCAAGTCATATAAGATCTCTGTGCTTGATGAGCCGGGGCTGTTAAAGACTGTGAAGGAGCTTGAGGCTGAGTGGGGGGCGGTGGATATTTTGGTGAACAACGCCGGAGTGACACAGAACCTCCCCTTTGCGCTTATGGATACTGAGGATTGGGACTTCGTCATGGACACAAACGTCAAAGGGACTTACCTGGCGACGAAGGCTGTCCTGAGAGGAATGATTCGTCAGAAGGCCGGGGTGATTCTCAATATAGGCTCACTGGCGGGAGTTCGGATTATTGAGGCTCCAGTTCATTACTGCGCGAGCAAGGCGGCGCTGCGCGGACTTACGGAGTCGTTGGCGAAGGAGATGTCTCGTTATCAGATCCGCGTCAATTTATTGGCGCCAGGGCTTTTAGAGGCGGGGGTTGGGCAAAATCTGCCGGACTATAAATTGGCCGATTACCTGCAGCATAACTCCCTTGGCCGCGTGGGAACCTTCGATGAAGTGGCGCGTTTCGCCGCATTTTTAATCTCGGATGCAAATACTTATATGTCCGGAGAAACAGTCATTATGGACGGTGGGCTCTAGGAGACTCAATGACAAATCAAAAACGACGTTGTCTGGTCCTCGGGGGCTCGGGGGTCTTGGGGCAAGCCGTGTGCCGAGTTCTTTTGAAAAATGGCGCTCAATTGGGATTGACCTATTTCAAAAATGAAGAGGGGGAGAAGGCGCTGCAAGCCAACTATCCCGAGGACGACATCAAACTTTACAAGTTGGACGCGGGGGACGCGGATCAAATTCAATCGACCGTGACTCAGGCTGTTGCTGACTTGGGTGGATTAGATGCTCTAGTGCATTGCATTGGAGTGGGAGTGACCCATTCAGCGCGGGATCCGAACCAGCATATCCGAATGGATGAGATTACGGCGCAGGGTTGGGACGAAATGTTCCGAATCAATGTTCGCAGCGTCTTCTTGGCGGCCACAGCGGCTCTTCCTGCGCTTAAAGAGAGCGCCAATGCTCAGATTGTATTGACGGGATCGATTGATGGTGAGAAGGCTGTCCCCTCCCCCATTCACTATGCGAGCACGAAAGCGGCGCTCGGGGGTCTCGTCCGTTCTATGACGAAGGAGCTGGGAGAGTTTCAGATTAAGGTCAACATGGTGACGCCGGGGATTATGGACGCGGGCTTGTCTCAAACTCTGCCAGGCAGTATGAGAGAAGAATATAAGAAGCACTGCGGCTTTAAGCGCGAGGCTCGTCCTGGGGAGATTGCGTCGTTTACGGCTTGGCTCGCCTTGGAGAATACTTATGTGACCGGGCGATCGATCATAATTGATGGGGCGCTTTGATGGTCGCGTCTTTCCGTGAAATGAAACGGGACTTTTCCTTCGCCACGTCGATCTTTCTCCGTCGGCCGTTTAGTGTGCTTCTCCAGGTGACGAATCGTTGCAATATGAAGTGCGATTTTTGCGATTTCTGGCCTAATGGGGCGCCAGTCAATAAAGAATTGACAGTCGCCGACTATGAGAAGCTGGGCAAAGAGCTCTCTAAATTGGGGACATTCCTAGTGTCTATCGAGGGCGGGGAGCCCTTTGTTCGTAAGGACATATTGGACATCGTGAAGGTGCTCTCTAAAGATCACCTGACTGTTCTTTATACGAATGGTTGGTATATCACCGCGGAGAACGCGAAGCAATTGTTCGACAATGGCCTCACCCAGGTCGGAGTCTCTATTGATTTTCCGGACGCCGAGAGACATGACGCGAAGCGCGTCCTTGAAGGTGCTACAGAGCGGGCCTGGAACGCGATCAATTATTTCAAAGAGGCGGCGCCCCATGGAGGTCGCCAGGCTCACGTGATGACTGTTTACATGGAGGAGAATCGCCGAGATTTAGAGGCCTTGTTAAAGCAGAGTGAAGCGGCGCAGGTTGGGCATCAAATTACATTGTTGTCGACAAAGGGTTTTCGCCGCGCCGAAGACGGCGGGTCTTGGCCAAGCGAGAGCGTCAGCGCGGAGCTGTTGCGGCTGCGGAAGAAATATCCTCACTTCCGAATTTTCCGAGACTACTTAAAGTGGATGGATCCTTTTATCAAGAGGGATTTGAAGGCGCTGCCGACTTGTCGGGCGGGGCGTCAGTCATTCAATATTGATCACCTCGGTTTTGTCGCCCCCTGTATTGAGAAAATTGGCAATCCTGTGGGGAATATTCGTGAAGACTCGATACTCGATATTCACAAGCGTCTCTTAGCTATGGACGAGATCGCGGAGTGCCAGGATTGCTTGACGCTTTGTCGGGGTATGTCCCAGTGTCTTGGGGGCGGAGGGACAGTCCGGAGCTTGATTGATCTCGGCGGTCGTATGCGTTCGAATTGACAGAAATCTCGTGAGTTTTAATTGGAGTAAAAACGACAATCTATGCGTTATTTCCTCATTGATAAAGTGACTGGCATTGAATTAGGAAAGTCTGCTGAGGGGGTCAAGAATGTGACCCTCAGCGATGAGATTCTCCACGATCACTTTCCAGACTTCCCGATCATGCCCGGGGCATTGATCCTCGAGGCGAGCTCTCAGTTGGCGGGCTTCTTATTAGAGATGACCTTTAATAATGCGGCTCCTGAGAAAGCGCCTCGACGGGCGGTGCTTGTCCAAATTGACAAAGCGAAGTTCTATGAGACTTGCGGTCCCGGCGATCAATTACAGATTCAAGTCACTTTGGAGTCGGAGTTAGAGACCGCGGCGCGGGTCAAGATGATTGTGAAAGTGAATGATAAGCGGGTGGTTCGCGGCGAGCTGACCTTTGTGATGCGAGAGATTGACTCTGAGAGAGTGCACGAGCAACGGAGGTATTTATACAAGCTATGGACCAGGGATCTGGACATGTCGGCGACGATCCGATAGTTGTCACCGGGCTTGGGCATTGTCTGAGGTCTCCTGGAGATCAAGGGCGACTGAAACCTCAGCCATACCTAAAAATTCGCAAGACCCGGAAGTTTATGGGGGTTCAAGACGACCTCGCGGTGCTCGCTGCGGGGGAGGCTATTTCTCAGTCTGGTTTAGAGAAGCCCTTGGGTGATCGCTGTGGACTTTATCTGGCGGTCGGCTTCATTCCCTTTGAGCAGGACGACCTTGAGAGCCTTTATGAGGGGTCAAAAGATGAGGACGGACAGTTTTCAATAGACGCTTTTTCGAGCAAGGGACTTCGCAGTGTGAGTCCGCTTTTAACCTTTCGATGTTTGCCGAATATGCCGGCCTTTCATGTGTCTATGAACTTTGGAATCGAGGGGCCCTATTTGACGACTTATCCTGGCCCCGGTCAGTTTTATAGCGCCTTAGATGAAGCGGTGATGGCCCTGGAAGAAGACCTCGTCGACCAGGCGGTGCTTGGAGGCGTGGCCCATCAGCAGAATTACTTGGTCGAGCACTTATTCGCACGCTTTGAGACCTCTAAAACGCCTGCGCAGCTCTGTGACGCGGCGGGGTTTTTAATCTTGGAGAAAAAATCGAAAGCTAGGGAGCGAGGACGGAGTTGGTCCCATAAATTATTAGATTACAGGATTGATTACCGGCCCCATCATCCCTTTGAGAGAAGCTTTAGGCCGCGAGAATCTTTTGCCAGTGAGTCGACCGAATTGACTTTAACCCAGACGGAATCGGGGCCAGCGACCTTGCCCCTGGCATTAACTTTGGCCCAGGAAGATGAGGGCGTTTGGGAGCATCAATTAGAGACTCGGGATGGCTTCGTGGCGAAGAGCCGTTGGGAGCGAGGGTGATGGCTAAAAAGGAATACCGAGTCGTTGTTACGGGGCTCGGTGTCGTTTCGCCTCTGGGCTGCCGCTACGACAGCTTCTCTGAGAGTCTTTTTGCGGGTCGCTCTGGGGTAAAGACTCTTAGTTTGTTTAGTCCGGCGTCGTTTCCAACGAAGATCGTCGCGGAGGTCGGATCGGGTTTTAATGAGCACCAGGATATTCGAGATCGGAAGATTCGCTTTGCCTTGGCAGCGGCCCAGCAGGCCATGGATGACGCGTGCCGCAATGATACAAATCCGGGATTGGAAGCTCAGGGACAGAACGCGGCTTTGAGTTTAGGAATTGGATTAGAGCTCTTCGCTATGGAGGACCTCTTTGAATTCCGGGCGTCGAGTTCTTTTGTGTGGCCCGAGGGCTTACGAGACCGGCTTTGCTTTTTACAGACGCCCTCGGACCTGTGCCTCCATTGGATTTCTGAGCGTCATGGATTGAAGCAAGCGCCGGTCTCTCATGTGTCGGCCTGCGCGGCGGGGACGGATGCTCTAGGACACGCCTTTCGCTGGGTGAGGAGTGGTCGTCGTCGTTGGGCTTTGGCTGGGGGGGCAGATTCAATGATTAATCCCCTGGGGCTTGGTGGATTTTGCAAATTGAACGCCATGAGCACTCGCAATGACGACCCTGAACGGGCGTCACGCCCATTCGATAAAGACAGAGATGGTTTTGTCCTCGGGGAGGGGAGTGCTTTCTTAGTGATGGAGCGTTTGGAGGATGCTCAGGCCCGGGGGGCGAAGATTTACGGGGAGATTTGCGGTTACGGCAACTCTTTTGATGCTCATGGAATCAGTGAACCCCATCCTGAAGGGAAGGGAGCGCTGTCGGCGATGAGTCGGGCTTTGAAGAGCGCGGGATTGACGCCAGAATCCGTCGATTTTATTAATGCTCATGGAACCTCGACGCCGAAGAATGATCCCGTAGAGACCATGGCTATTAAGAACTTGCTCGGCGAACGCGGGGCGTCTGTCCCGGTCCTTTCGACGAAATCTATGACCGGTCATCTAATCGCCGCCGCTGGGGCTTTGGAGGCGGTGGCTGTGATGGCGTGTTTTGAGCAGCGCCGCTTGCATCCGACCATAAATTTAGTGAACCCCGATGAATCGTGCGACTTAGACTATGTGCCCGAGGGTGCTCGCGACTTTGAAGGGCGCGTTGCTTTGTCGAACTCCTTTGGCTTTGGGGGTCAGAACGCGTCTATTGTGTTAAGAGCCTTCGAGGGTGTTCGGGGGAGAACCGAGTGATTCTTAAAGACAAGCGCATCATTATTACGGGGACAGGAAGAGGCCTCGGTCGAGGTATTGCAAAGGTCTGCGCCCGAGAAGGCGCGGTTCTTGGCTTGAATTACTGTCAGTCGAAAGAGCAGGCCGAGGCCTTAAAGCGTGAATTGGAGCGGGATTTTCAGTGTGATTGTCAATTGTTACCCTTCGATATCAGCGACCAAGGGGCGGTTTCGAAGTCTTTTGACGAATTCGTAGCGCGCTACGAGAGAATTGATGGCCTGGTCAATAACGCCGCGGTCATGCGCCCGGGATTATTCATTTCTCAGCCTATTGAAGTGATTCAAGAGCAATTCAATGTCAACGTCATGGGGACTATCCATTGCGCTCAGGCGGCGCTTCCTGTCATGTTAGGGCAGAAGGCCGGGGTGATTCTAAACATTAGCTCCGTTTCCGCGCTTCGCCCAAATAGAGGTCAGGCCGTTTATGCGGCGAGTAAAGGGGCTGTGGAGTCATTGACGAAGGCTTTGGCGGTGGAGTATGCCAAGAAGAATATTCGTGTATTAGGCCTTCGCCCAGGGCCGATCGCGACAGATATGATCGCTGGAACTCGGACTTTGGGGGAAAAGGAGATACTGGCGCGAGTGCCCTTAAAGAAATTTGGCCAGGTCGAAGATGTCGCGGAGATGGCGGCCTTTCTACTCTCAGACAAAGCTAAGTTCTTGACTGGGAGTATTCACAGCGTCGATGGAGGATACTTACAGGGATGAAGGAAA